>JAENXH010000121.1 GCA_016649585.1 Methanosarcinales archaeon | reverse complement strand
ACTTTACTTATCATCTCCTCAATTTTTAACTTCTGTAGTTTGTTATCGTTAAAAGGCATAACTACAAAGCATTTTGGCTTTATCGGATCAAAAGAAAAATTCTTTAAGGTTACGTCTTCATTATCAAAAACCGTAACTCCAATATTTCCATTATCATAAAATGGTTCAATAGTATCCACAGCGTCCAAAATTTTTATCCTTCCATTCTCTCCATTTAAGAATAAAGAAAACTTCCTTCCTGAAATCTTTAACAATATATTGTATGTGGCATTATCTGTTATTTCTTCAGCTAAGCCCAAAGTGTTAATTGCGTAAGAACCTTGGGGAATTCTCTTTCCAATCACGAATTTCTTCCCATAACCACCAATTCCCGCAAAATAATAGTTGTGAGGACTCTGATATCTAAAAACAATTGCTGCACTATGTGGCCCATTAGGAGGAAGATTTTTTAATGAATTAAAAATAATTTCGGCTTTTATTTCGCCATCAATTAATTTTTCTTTATTAATCAATAAGCTATCAGGAAAGATTCTATCTACATTCCCCACATGGATAAATGATGATTCTTCAACTTTCCATTTGCCGCTTACAATGTGCCAATCATTTTTTACCATATTTCCCCCTCGTAAAACCTACAATTACACATAACTCCGGTATATCCGAATATGAGTTCGTATATACTCCTGATTTGAAGTGATATCTAAAGTTTACTTTGGATATCCCCCGTGCCTGAACTTCAATCAGTCTTTATCCTCTTCAACTTTTTCCGCGCCCTTATCTATCGCTTCCTCCACCGATGCCAAATCCTTCATTATAAATACCCGCTCCTTTTCCTTCTCTGTGGAGTCAATCGAATTCCTTAGAATTGGCGCGTACTTCTTAAATCGGTCTATCTTCACCGTATACTCCGCGGTATCCTCGACTAGAACGGGCTCAAACCCCTTCTCCTCGAGATCCTTCATCACTTTATCCCGCTCTTCACCGCTCGTGAGTTCGAATCGGTACTTCTCTCGGTTGTAGTATTCAGATAACCCCATAAAAAGTTCTCGGTCACCAAAGAAATATTTAAAGCACCACAAATCCCCTATCTTGAAGATATTAATCTTCTCCTTCTTTACATTCGATGTTTGCTCACTCATTTTCTTTCCTCCTTTTTATTATCCTATCGTTCTCAAAAACCACTGCTGTGTTATAGCTTGATAAAGCCATATATAAAAGCTTTTTTATCCTTTCATTTGAGATGGTCTTTTGATGCAAAAACTCGACTTTGGCGAAGGCGACCGCATAAGGATAAAGAAGGAGACTGATAGCGGCGTTGTCGTTTACGAAGGCATTGTTATGCCAACAGCATCAAGAAATATCGTTATAAAACTCGATAGTGGCTACAATATTGGTATACGTCCCGAAAATGTGGAGATGGAGGTTATAGCCCGGTTAGGCGTAAAGGAAGCAATAAAAAGGGAGGAAATAAAAGGAGAAAAACGGGAAAAAAATTTGCCCCTGTTGTCCATCCTCTCTACGGGCGGCACAATCGCATCTAAAGTGGATTACAGAACTGGTGCGGTTTCTCCGCAATTCTCCACCGAGGATATACTTGAGGCAATCCCAGAATTGGGTGCAATAGCAAAGATCAAAGGGAAAGTAGTTTACAGCATACTGAGCGAGAATATGCGTGCCGAATACTGGCGGAAGCTCGCAGCGGAGGTTTATAATGAGATAAAAGACGGTGCAGAAGGTATAATCGTCACACATGGTACGGACACCATGGGCTATACCGCCGCAGCGCTGTCGTTCATGGTGCGAACGCCGGTGCCTGTTGTGCTTGTTGGCTCGCAACGCAGTTCAGATCGCCCTTCCAGTGATGCGACAATGAACGCGCTATCCGCTGCGAAGGTTGCCGCTTGCAGCGACCTTGCGGAGGTTGTGGTGGTAATGCACGGCAGCACCTCCGACGATTATTGTTATATTCACCGGGGCACGAACGTGAGGAAGATGCACACCTCCGCACGAGACGCTTTTCAATCGGTAAATGAGACTCCAATAGGCGCGGTGTACTATGATGCAAGCGATATAGACAGAATAAGAATTGTGTTCTCCTCACCTTATAAGAAGCGTGGAGAGCACGAATTAGAGCTGAGAAACAAGCTTGAGGAGAACTGCACCCTCATAAAGTTCTATCCTGGTGCGGACCCGGCGATACTCAATTTCTTTGTAGATCAAGGCTATAAAGGCATTGTATTAGAAGGAACGGGATTAGGGCATGTGTCTGCTGAATGGATCCCAAGCGTGGCGAGGGCTGTAAAACGGGGAGTACCAGTGGTGATGACTTCGCAATGTTTATACGGGACTATATGTGATAGAGTGTATGATACTGGTCGTGATCTACTTCACGCGGGCATAATAGAGGGTGAGGACATGCTGCCGGAAACTGCTCTGGTGAAGTTGATGTGGGTTCTGGGTCAGACCACTGATATGGTGGAAGTGAGGCAGTTGATGCACGAGAACATTGCAGGTGAGATAAAAGGGAGACGTGTAATAGAAGGGTCTATTTAGATTACTTTAAGTCCCGATTTAGTATATCTTTTTATAAGGAAGTAGTATCTTTTAGTAACGGTTTTTGAGGAGAAAAAAGCTTATGAAAATACTTGCTATCGATATAGGCGTGGGAACACAGGATATAATGGTATATGACGACGAGAAGGGATTTGATAAGGCTTACAAGCTCGTTCTACCTTCTCCTACGCGCATATTCGCCGAGGAGATACGGAGATCAAAAGAGGATGTGGTTATTTTTGGTGACACAATGGGCGGTGGGCCGTTCACACGTGCCGTTCTTGATCATCTCAAGGAATACAAAGTTTACATGACAGAAAGTGCCGCGAGGACGATCAGGGACGATCTGGAAGCCGTTAAGAAATATGGAATCGAGATCATAGCAGAGGACGAGATGGATGAATTAAGTGAAGAAGCAGCACCCATAAAGATTTCTGACTTGAATCTCCAGCTTTTGACGTTTCTTCCTGCCTTCGGTGTTGATAGATATTTCGATGTTGTTGCAATCGCGGTTCAGGACCACGGTGTGGCGCCACAAGGAGTTACCGATCGTGAAAACAGGTTCCAGTTAATCGAGGAGAAGGTAGAAAGCGGCATAGAATCCTTCGCTTATCTCGATGGTGTGCCAGAAAATCTCAGCAGAATGAACTCGGTATTCCGTTCAGTGAAACGCTGGCATGAAGGGCACATACTATTGATGGATACGGGACCGGCTGCGGTCTTGGGCTCGCTCGAAGACGACCGCGTGAAAGAGAAGAAGAGAGCGGTCTGCATAAATGTTGGAAATGGACACACCATCGCGATGTCCATGAACGAAGGCCAGATAGCAGGTGTCTTTGAGCACCACACAGGGATGCTTGACAAACAAAAGCTTGAGAGTTACATTAAAAAACTGTCCGAGGGAACGATAACCTTCAAAGAGGTATTTGATGATGGTGGACACGGTGCATTGGCGAGAGAGGCAAACCAGCCTGAGATTATAGCAATGACCGGCCCGAGGAGAGAGGAGATGAAAGGTGTCGGTATTTTCGCGGCTCCCGCAGGTGATATGATGATGACTGGTCCGGTTGGCTTGATAAAAGCGGTGTTAAGCCGACTGTGAGTCATAAAGCAGCAAATGATCTTGATATCCCTCATTCCGTTCATTGCAATCGGGCTGTTCCTTCTGGCACTGGTATTCCGTAAAAGAGCGGTAGGCGCTCTTGGTTGGATGTTCTTTGCAGTTTACTGCTCTTCTGAAGTCGTCTACTACTTCACCAAAGGCGAATACTTTGAAGCTTCTGCAGCACTCGTATTTCTCGTCTTTACGCTTCTTTTAGCTGCGCTTATGCTAAAACCAACGCCAGAGGCAAGCGATAAAGGAGACGAGGAGTTGTTTTTCACGATAACCAAAATTTCACTGATCACCGCTGTATTTTACTTCCCGTTTGCGGAAATACCCTACCTTGAGACTCTGCTCATTTACATCACCACTAACATCACTGCCACCGTACTCAATCTTTTCAATGTGGGCGTTTATATGGTGTATCCTTCCAGCATTTACACTACTAACAGTTCCTTTCATGAGGTTTACAAACCGATAAAGATAATCCTGGATTGTACTGCGATACAAAGTATGGTTCTTTTTATCGGGCTGGTATTTGGTGTCAATGCACCGCTGAGAAGAAAGCTCAAAGCCTTTGTCGTCTCTGTTCCCACAATTTATGTGCTGAACATAGTCAGGAACGTGTTTGTTGCAGCGGCGTATTTCGAGTGCTGGTTTGGGTCTCCTCTCGAGAGCTTTTACATTGCGCACGGCGTGATAGCAAAGATCTTCGTGATGATTTCGTTGATTGCTGTTGCCTATGCCGTGTTCGTGATACTTCCAGAGGCTTTGGACTTAATCGAGAGCTTTTTCCGCGTTATACTAAGGAAACGGCACGTTTAACCATTCCATTTTTTGAAGATCCGATAACTTTACATAGCATGAGTGCCTTTATCTTTGTTAGGATACCTGGCTGAGACAAAGCCATTCCTGTAACTTGATGGCGTGTGAGGGGGTGAATTGGTGGTAATGTCCGAA
>JAENXH010000120.1 GCA_016649585.1 Methanosarcinales archaeon | reverse complement strand
TCCACCTCCCTCTGGTGCAATCATCAAGATGTCTACATAGTCCCTGCCCGGAGCAATAATTTTTTCTATCTCAAAATCGTCGCCAAGAGCAACAAAATCCGCACTCGTCTCTACAAGCAATCCGCCACGGATGAGTACGATGGTTACCGAATCATCTGGAGTATCTCGATCTGGATTCGATTGCGGGGAGACCCATATCGCAATCTTATATGTGCTTGGCGCAAAACCTTCGGTATTCCAATCATAACCGGTCTCAAATTCATTTACCGAGATGGTATCAATTAACGTCCCATCGACCTTTATCGTTACGTTATCTGTTGCGGTGGGTGCATCACCCTTAATCGTGAGTATCTCACCAATATGATATACCTCTTCATCGGGTGAATCCAGCGTTACTTCATGTCGCACGATTTTTACCCAAATATTGGCTGTTCTATATCCAATGAGTTCGGTTGCCATGATTTCATAAGCGCCTGTAGCCGTAAAATTCGCTACAGCTTCAAATTTTCCATCATCTCTGGTCATTCCGGTGCAATTGTGACCGGTCTCTTTCACATCCCCACCGATGAACCATACTTTAGACTCATCACCAGTTGTTACTGTTAAACTCACATTTGTATTTGATGAGAGGATAACAGTGAATTCTATCCTCTCGTTAACCTCCGCTTCTTCTTTGTCCGCAGTTAATGAGATAAAAGATACTACTTCAAATGTTACAGGTGTACCACATCTATATTTTTCATCCTTACCAAGTCCGTTGTTTGTATCAGGATTAGGTTTTATGCAAAGTGTGTACTCGCCCATATCTACCAAATCCCCAGTATCTATTGTGAGCGTATTTACTCCTGTTACATTGACGTTAACATTTTCAAGAGCGGTAGAACCAACCCTTGTCATCGTGTAGCCGTTGGGATCAGTAAGACTAAACGTGATGTAGTTTGGTCCAGCATATCTGGCAATATGGAATAAGTTTGTATCTGCTTCAAAGGTCAAAGTATCCCCACGTATGACAACTTCCTTGTCTATTTTAGCAATTAATTGCGGGCGCTTGAATTCAACGATCGTTGATTTGCCACCGTCAGAGACATTAGAGACATTATAGGTTCCAGGAACTAATGGATTACTTATTTCTTCCGGCTCATCATAAGCAGTAGAATCGAATGTTCCAACAAAGTCAATGTTTACACTGTTTTTAATCGCTTCTGGAGTATCTTCTGATGGTCCTTTTATATTAACGATTGTTGTCCCACTATTTATTAAAAATCCTGAGGCATTAACAAAACTCAGATTTGTCTCTCCAATTATAGCACGGGTACCATTTGCAACATCGCCAATAGACCGTCCATCATCAGGACTAACGCCCGCATTCGCCGGCGCGCATAAAGCACAGAGTGAAATTAACGTTACGGTTACCGCAATGATACTCCATGACACGCTTTTAGGGTTAGCCATCTTCCTTCTTTGGCCTGATTATCTTTTATCCTACCTATTCTTATTAATAATAGTACGCTTTACCTATGGGTAAAAGATACATACCTTGATAGATAAAAAGGAATTGAGAGCAATGGAAACAAAAAAGGTTGTTTTTTCAGTAATAATGATGACCTTTTTTATTTTACTTACTGTTGTAGCTCTGCCACTTAACGTTGGTGCCGATGAAATCAGGATTGAGAGTATCGACGATGAGCATATCGGAAAAGAGGTAACGGTTTCTGGTGTTATCATAGCCATATCCAGTAATATCGAGCCGTCAGCCTCAACAGACGTGGGCATCCAGACCTACGAGCCGGGAGACACAAGCGTTCTCACGATAGATGATGGAACAGACACGATATTCGTCAGCAGTGACCCCCGGCTTTCAGATAACTTTTACAAAGGTCAACGAGTGATGGTAACCGGAATATATGCCGGTAAGGTTGACGATAAAGGCATAATCTATGCGGATACGGTGAGCGCGGATGCAGCGCTTGGCTACACAGACGTGACTATTGCAGAGCTCAAAGAATTCCCCGGGTATTACCATGCGCATTCTGTGTGTATAAACGGGAATGTAACGCGAATAGAACTCACGCAGGAGGAAACCGAGTTAACAATACTTGATGATGATACAGGGACGATGGATGTGGAATACCGTGCTGGACTGGAGGATATAGCGATAGGCGATGAGGTCGTAGTCGAGGGCAAGTTTTATCGTAACAAGATATACGCATTTGCAGTGAAGGCAGAGATGCCTGAACCTGAGGTGACGCCTGAGCCGAGCCCTACGTCAAGTCCTACACCCACACCAAGTCCTACACCTGCTCCAACTAACGAAACAACGCCGACATCTTCATCAACGCCAATCGAAGCTGGTGGTATGAGTATATTCCACACGTCTCCATACCTCATCGTGATTGTCATAGCTGTTGTGGTGGTGGCTGGCGTATTTATTACGTTTAAAGTAAGAGAGTGGCTTATGCTCAAGCGATATGGCAAATGAGTAGAGTAGAATAGGATAATAGGATGGGAGGGCAGGGCAGGGCAGGGTTGTTGGAACGGATTGAAGTAGACGATTTTGAAAAATGAAGGTTAAAGCGGGTAAGGGAAGTGGGAACGCGGAAGGAAGAGCAGCAGCAAAGAAGAATCTGCGAAAGGCAATGAATGAAGTGAGGTGGATAGAAAAAGCAGAGAAGAGACAGGAGAGAATAGTGGCAAAGAGGAAGGCGAATACCGAAAAAGCGAGGTTAAAAGAGAAATCGGAAATTATAGAAAGTGCTAAATCAGAAGAAGAAGCAGTAGCAACAGCTGTTTTAGAGCGTATACGTGCCGATAAAATACGGGCAGAGACAGAGCTGAAAAATGCACTGGCTGAACTGAAAGGAGAGAGGGAAATAAACCTGATACCGAAGCAGGAGGAGCAGCAGGGAGAAGAAGTGGAAGAGGAGGGTTTCCGTGAACGGTATCCCGTCAATGAGCCTTATGCGTATGTTACGATAACCACAACCACGCCCCCAATCTACAAAGTTTCTGAAGTGAAACTTACAAAAGGCGAGGCTGAGCTCTTGAAAGATATAAAGAGATACCTTTATGAGACGTTAGACGTGAATTTCGCAGGTCAAACGAAATCAGAGGATTTTCTAAAGGGAAAAGTGGAAGAGATAGTTAAGGAATTTTCATTAGAACGAAGCCTGGGTCCTGAGAGCATGGATAAGATACTGTATTACATGCAGCGGGATTTCACTGGCTATGACAAGTTAGACCCGATTATAAGGGATAAAATGGCAGAGGACATCTCCGCTGATGGTCCTGGAATTCCTTTGTACGTGTACCATCGGGTTTACGGCTCGATGGAAACGGACACAATATTTGATAAGGCAGAAGAATTAGATGCGATGATTTATAAATTGGCGCAGCGATCAGGCAGACACATCTCGCTGGCTAAACCACTCTTAGGTGCCACTCTTCCTAACAGAGACAGATTGCAATTAAGCCTGGGAAGCGAGATTACAACAAGAGGATCTACTTTTGCGATAAGGAAGTTTAAAGATATACCTCTTACGCCGATAGAGCTCATAAATTATGGGACGTTCTCCGCGGAAATACTCGCATATCTCTGGATAGCAGTAGAAAATGGTTTTAACATTCTTATATCTGGTGGCACGGCTTCCGGAAAAACAACTTCTTTGAACGCTGTTTCTATGTTCATACCGCCGGAAAGTAAAATCGTGTCCATCGAAGACACGAGAGAAATAAATCTGTTACATCAGAATTGGATTCCAGCAGTTACGAGAGAGGTAGAAGAGGAGAGCCGCTCAATAGAAATGTTTGACCTGCTAAAAGCTGCGCTTAGACAACGCCCTGAATACGTTTTGGTCGGGGAAGTAAGAGGAAGAGAAGCGTATACGCTTTTTCAAGCGATGGCAACCGGGCACATCACTTTATCCACGGTTCACGCGGATTCCGCAGATGCAGTAGTAAAAAGGCTTACAAAACCACCAATTGATATCCCCCTGATGCTGCTCGATAGCTTAGACATAATACCTATCCAGAAAATGGTGAAATTGGGGGATAGAAGAGTGCGGAGATGCGCTCAAATAGTAGAAGTAACAGGCGTGGATTTTGATAAAGGTCTGCTAAAAACGAACGAACTTTTCAGTTGGCGCCCAGATGAATTTACGTTCACGGGAGAATCGAATGTTTTCGTTGAGATAATAGATAAGCTGAACATAGATGAAGAGACGCTATCAGAGGAGTTTGCACGCAGGGTAAGAATCCTGGAGTTGATGAGAAAGAGAGGTATGGATGATTTCTACTTGCTGAGTAAGATCATATCGGAGTATAATATAAACCCGGAAGAGGTAGAGAAGAGGCTACTGAACGAGATAGAAGAGAAGCGCGAATAAGAATATAATATGAATATGAACATAAATAAAATAGCATTTGGTCTATTTGGAAGTTATTTCAAGAGCAGGAGAGCGAAATTCTCTTCATTAAGTGAGAATCTTCTGAAAGCGAGGATCTACGCGCCTGTGGAGAAATGGTTATCGAAGGCGGTTTTTTATTCTTTTGTAGGAATGATTCTTACCCTCGTTATATATCTCCTCCTGAAGGTTATGCTATCTTTATTGCTAACCGGTTTCTCTCTTTCTTTCGGGTTAATAGACTTTATTCTCATTCCCCTGGGTATATC
>JAENXH010000011.1 GCA_016649585.1 Methanosarcinales archaeon | reverse complement strand
TCCAGCGAGAGAATTTTATAATCTCGGCAAAAACAAGTTTGATGGTCTCTAAATTATCCTTCCTGAACCTGCAGATCGTCTGGAAATCGGGGCCCAAGCGGTCGGAAAGATACATATATACAATATTTTCGTGTGTCGCTTTAGAAATCTTTCGAGAAGCGCGAATCCCATCGATGGTGCCCTGAATGAGGAGTTTCATCATTACCTTTGGATGGTATGCCGGACTGCCAGGGCCATCATATTTTTCCTCGATCTTTTTAAGGTCTATACCCTCTACCACCTCATCCACAAGTCTACAAATGTGGTCTTCATCGATTAGGTCTGCTATACTCGGAGGAAATAGCCAATTCTGGTTGCGGAGTCTGCTTATGAATGCCATAGGGTTTATATGTGGTTGAAAGCAGATAAAAGTATCGGAAAAGTGTTTTAATTATGGGACAGCCTCTAAATTCCGAGACATCCCCTCGGGCCTTTGCTTATAACTCCAAAAATTCCTCCACGGTAAGCCCTGCCTCCTTGATGATTGATTTTAACGTTCCTTTTGGAATATCAACCCCAGGATGATTTGGAACGGTAGTTCTTCTTTTTGTGGTTGGATTATACCAGATTTCGTGACTTCCTTTTGCTTGTCTGTCGAATACGAAGCCTGCTTTCTTTAGCTTCTTAATAACATCTCTTGCGGTGATGGATGGTAATCTCGTCATACGGTCACATTTATCGGTATCTTAACATCTTGAATAACTTTTCTTGATGGCTTAATCTCAAATGGTAAAGGGTCGCCATGCTCAGTATAAGACTCAATAAGTTTTCTTGCTACATCTTGCGCTATTTCCATCGTCTCTGCTATCGTCCTCCCCTGCGCGATGAGTCCTTGGAGGGTATCACTCGTTGCAAGATAGCCCCCTTCTTCCAATTCCTCAATTTTTATGGATATAAGACATTCAGACATTTTTATCACTTTGATCAATCTTTGCAGTTATCTTTAATTATATCCTGTACTATTAAAAATCTTTTCGTTTTTTTAAGTCACATACTCCATACTTAAGATCGGGGCCTGTAACCGTAAAATATTTGGTATAAAGCGTTATGCGAAGCATTTTGATCAAACTTTTTCTAAAAGTTTGAAAGCAAAGAAGCCCGATGAAGTTGCCGAAATAAGATCATATAAAAGAAGTCACAATCTAAATCATGCCTTTTCATCCCCTTCCACTATCTCCTTCATCCGCTTCAACGCCGCAATCGCATCCTCGCGCTTCAAATCTCTTCTTTCCTCTCGCAAAAACTTCTTGAGCTGCTTCAAATCCACATTTAGTTCTTCTTCCGCATTTGATAAAATTATTTCATAATCCCTCTCCGGGTAATACAACGATTTCGCAACCTTCAATATTTTCTCTTCCACCTCTTTTGTTATTATCCCCTTTTCTTCCGCGAGTTCGAGATTGTACCGTATATTCACCAACGGCTCGGATAGCGGCCTAAAGGTGTAAGGATCAAAAAGTAATGCAACCTCATCGTCCGAAACCAGCACTCCACTCTTATAAAGCTCGTATATCCTGCCAACACCTTCCATACCATAAAGATCAAGTTCAGAAGCTCTCAAAGCGCCCATACTCGAAGCACCTATCACTTTCACGCCTTCTTCCAACGCGTACAGTATCTCACGATGCGCTATTGCACATGCTTGAAAGAAGACGCCATCTATCAATCCAATTATTCCTGCTCCTTCTTGTACGGCCTTGAAAATATCTCCTCGACTCGCAGGCGGTCTATAATCAGCATCCAATAGATTCTTTGCACTTTCCGTATCAAGACTCGGTCCCAGGAACACGACTACTTTTCTTTCGGGCATTCCTGCACCTCCTACCTATCCGTTCGCCATCAACACCGTACATCTCCAGTCCCGGCACGATTACCCGCACCACGGGCACGCCTATCTCCTCTCTCGTCAAGTCCACCACGATTACTCGCTCTAATCCCCCTGCTTTTAACCGTGCCATTACGTATTTTATATCATCGAGGAAATCGTCATTATCCACAGAAAAGGATTCCACGCGCTCTAAATCTTCCTCCTCCGATATTTCAAACCAGTGCTCGTTCTGCTTTCGCATCCACTCATACCCCATTATCCGTCTTACGTCCGCGGTCGTGGTATCCTCGCGCGCACCATGTATCTGAGTGAGTCTGCTCTGTGCAACCTCTGTAACCGCCCGCATTATCGCAACGCTCGCATTTGTGTGTGTACCCATCCCAATGGTGAGCAGTGTTGGGTCCCTCAACATCGTGTCATCCGAAACGGCCGCGAAAGTCGGCACGCAGATGTCGCTTGTTATATCCCGTATAAGCACTGAAACCTCAGCATCTAGGAATTTATCCATGAGGTTGCGAATTTCTCCCCCGTCTATGTTCACGGCAGGGCCGGTATTCCGTGTTATTTCCACCAACGACCATGCGTCTCGTTCGATCACTTCCGCAAGCCCGTGAAAAATCGCCTCTTCCAGCTCGTTACCGCCTGCCAATCCGTTCGTATTCGACCGGAACAGTCTGACCCTATCATATCGTGATGGTAATGGATGGAATACCGCATTTGCAGGCACATATATCTCTTCCTCCTGCATCAAATCATAACCTTCCACCCACGGGATACGAACATCCTCGACCTCCTTCACATAATCCGGTAGAATCAAATCACGGGGGGTTAACACGTTCTCCTTCGCGCTAAGCTCTGAATAACTATCCACTAAAAGTTCTCTGTCACCGACTTCCGCGGAGTATCGTTCTATCGCTTCCATCATTGCGGAAACTCTCGCTTCATCTGCCGTCGTGCCTTTACCGTTGTACACCGATATCGCACCACCCTCCGCAGAGGGTCGTATGCTTGAGAATACCGGTATCCCTATCCTATCAAGCCCTGTTATGTCCGCAACGCGTGTAACACCAGCGGCGGGCATCTTCGGATCCACGCGCGTAAAAGTATCCTCTGGGGGAACTGCACGATGCGTGCCCTTCTTATAGCCCTTGATACATGACTTGAGTTTCATCCTTATCCTTAAAGAAGTCTAAGATAAAAAAACCACGAGATTTCACAAGAAACATAACTTATCTTAGAAAGAAAAGCTTTACCAAAAGAACATAATTGTTTTTCTTTTAGCACAGGTTTTCTTTTTGACATTGCTGAAAGCAATGGAACGGCAAAGCCGTTCAAAAAGAAAAAGTGTTGTGCAATCTTGTGGTCACAAAAAGAATTACTTCATGTTTATCTCTCCTCCTAAATCTGCACAATCCACACACGTCGGGTTCCTCTCAACCACAAACTCCTCCATTCTTGTATCCATGCCATCCCAGACCAGAAGTCTATTGGTCAACAGCTCGCCCACGCCTACTATATATTTCACCACCTCGGTTGCTTGAATGGAGCCTATAACACCACATGTAGCGCCTATTACCGGGAACGTCTCTGGAAGCTGCTCTTCCGGGAATATGCATCTTAAGCACGCGGTCTTCCCGGGAATTATCGTGGTCACCTGACCTTCAAATCCGTACACACCCCCGTGGAAAAAGGGAATTTTCTTCTGTAATGCTACCTTGTTGAGTAAGTATCTCGTTTGAAAGTTGTCCATCGCATCTACTATCGCATCAGAATCGCTGACGATCTCCGCAACGTTATCTCCAGCTATCCGCTGACTCAGCACCGTTACTTCCACCTCGGGATTCATCTGCGAGAGCTTCTCCTCAAATGATTCCGTCTTCTTCTTACCTATGTCCTTCTCCCAATGCAGTATCTGGCGGTTCAAATTGCTCAACTCTACAACATCATCATCAACGATCCGTATCCTTCCAACGCCGGCAACCGTTAAATATGCTGCGGATACAGAACCGAGCCCACCAGCGCCAGCAATTGTAATCTTAGCTTTTTTAAGCCTCTTCTGACCGTCCTCTCCAAATATCTTTATCTGTCTCGCGTATCGCGCTAATTCAGCTTCACCTACCGCAGCAGCAACCGCATCCACTTCCTTCAATCCTCTTATAGAAGTCATAGCAATCGCGGCACATCTGTCGCTCGTAGAGCTCCATCGGCTCGTCCGTTTCCTCGCCACATAATTCGCATTTTACCATTTTCGTTCACCTACACATCATATCCGTCCACGGTGCCCTTTGGGCATTTGCCGAAACTACCGACTTCACTTCCGGCACTCTGTCCTTCAGTGTTGCCTCCACAAAGTTCACCAAGGTGTATTGGCTCATCGGGCATCCTGCACACGCACCGGTCAATCGCACCTTCACTACTCCGTCTTCCACATCCACCAGTTCTATACTGCCGCCTTCCAGCGCTAAGAGCGGTTTGATCTCTTTCTCTATTACTTCTTTTACCTTTTCGAGCATTTTATCTCTATCTATAACAATTGACATATAAAAAGACACTCGGTTATGTAGTTTCTTCGCAGGTCAATACGTTTCAATCTCTTTAGACAATGCGCTCCCCAGCCATTGGACCAGGTTTTAACGAATATATCTCCTCTATTTTTATTTTAACAACTGCTATTGGCTTTTGTCTCCCCCGCTCTTCCGCAAATTTCGCAACCTTCTCATATAAAGGGCCCTTTTCTACAAGCTCCGCTTTACCTTTGAATTGGTAGCCATCCATTTTCTCACGGTCCACTGTAGCGACACACACTTCAGGATTATCCTTCAAATTTTGAAGCGTTTTCTTTCCAGTACCTTCTGCGAAAATAAGAGTCTCTTCGTCCTCCAATCTCATGCTACCCTTAGGCCCTATGTTTGGTTTACCCTCTTTATCTGTGGTCCCGACAAATGCCAGCCCCTTTTCAATTATCTCCTTCATCTCCTCCGTTACTTTCACCATCTCGCATCACCTCATATTTTTACTTACCTACGTAAGGCAAATAAAGTAAAATGTAGTGTAAAGTGGGTAAAAGGAAGATGCCTCGTATCAATAATTTGCGTACATATGTGTTTTCGCCATTACCGATCTTATTTTTCATTCTACTTATTCTCCATTCTGCGCTCTTCCTTACCCCTATTACCAATGCACAGAGCCCCGTATCGCTGTATTATTTTTATGGGGAAGATTGCTCGCATTGCAAAGATGTTACGGTCTTGATAGAGGAGCTTGAAGATAAGTACCCGGAAATCAGGGTTCATAAGCTTGAGATTTCTTACAATGCAACGAACAGCGAACTTTTTAATGCTTTTATTCAAGCGTATAATCCCCCGGCAGTGGACATACCCGCTGTTTTCATTGGCAATAAGTCCTTAATCGGCTATGAAGTAACGAAAGAGAAGCTTGAGAATGAAATAGAGTTCTGCTTGCAGAACGAATGCCCCGATCCCCTATCGCTTCTAAGGGGTGAGGAAGGTCAACAATCTCTACAGCTACCTATACTTATTGGAAAGGCTTTAGCAGAGGGTATTAACCCTTGTGGGATCGCAGTCTTGATCGTTCTGCTTGCATCTATTCTTCTTGTGAAATCGAAGCGAAGAGTTCTATATGTAGGTCTGGCATTCATCACAAGTGTTTTCGTCACGCATTTGGCCATTGGGTTAGGTATCATGGAAATATTCCAACGTTTGGGCATGCCCGAAATCGTGAGAGTTATCATAATCGTAATAGTCATACCAGCCGGTATCATAAATGTGCTGGACTTCTGGCGTGATAAGTCCACATTAGCGATTCCCGATTTTATCAAGCCCACACTCGGAAAACTTGCCCGGTATGCATCACTACCTGGTGCGGTACTCTTAGGATTCCTTGCCACCATTGCCGGATTTCCCTGTACCGGGCCAATCTATCTTACCCTGCTGGCTTCAATCGCCGATGTCCCGTCAAAAATGGTTTTTTATCTCGTCGTCTATAACGTCTTTTACACCCTTCCCCTGTTTATTATCCTTGCTGTGGTTTATAAAAAAACCTCACCGGAAGATGTCGATGAATGGCGTAAGGGTAAGAGAAAGTACATGAAGCTGATAGGGGGTTTTGCGATGCTTGTAATTGGTACTGCGATGCTCTTTGGCGTTATTTAGATACAAACAACTGAAGAGCTGCTATTTAGCGGTTTCACGCAAATTGAAGTACTGCTTCAATATAGCGACGATCTTTTCTGTGTCTTCCTCGCTATCCTGGTAAATCTCAACTACACCATTATTAATTTCAACATCATTGCGACCAAACCTTAGCTTCTCATCGCGGGCATCATCTGCATATCGGCTCAATATACTTCTGATCATCTCATCAATAGTGTTAAGAGTAGCTTCCAATCCACAGGGCGGCGTACACGCAATATCCTCAGGCCTGAACGTTACACGATAGGTCCTCGCTTTCATTTGTGATCAATACCATTCGGATACCCTTATTCTCTCTCCACCCTTCGGGTCAATCCTTTTCAGCCTATCAGGCTCTGCTATTCGCCCGACGATATTAACGGCCGAAGCAGGTATTATATTCTCCTCGGACTCGCTTAGAGGAGTCTTCCCATAAAAGATGCACAGCGTCCTTCCCGCAGGCCAATACCCTAAATCGCCTTTGCTTACCGTCTCCTTCGCGTTCTCCTCCTCCATTTCAACAGGGATATCAAAGTACACCTCATCGCCCCAGGTCATCACCTCTGATTCTATTGGCAGCGAGTCCACGATCTTCTCCACCGTTTTCGGCGAGAATTCTTTCGTAAAGGTTGCCGCAAACTCCTCGTCTTCTATCGCAATCGTGATTTTCATTTGTTTATGTTTTGAGTTCTGCGATATAAGTGTATACGAATGCCGCAATAAGTGCACCGATTACCGGGCCTAGTATGTACACAGGGAACTGCGCCCAGAGGTTAGGGCCGCCAAACAACGTATTTCCGATATAGGGTCCGAAGGTTCGTGCGGGATTAAATGACGCCCCGGTAATGTTACCCGTGGTGATTATACCCGCACCGACAACCAGACCAATGATTAAGCCTGCAAACTGCTTTGGTGTCCGTTCGTCAACTGCCAATGCCATGATAGTAAGCATCAAAAAGAAGGTAATCACTGCCTCATTCAAAATCCCCTGCGCATAGCTTATACCAGGAAATAGCGCAGTGGCACCGCAACAACCAACCGTTGCTGCACGTTTACCCACTATCATAACGAATAAACCGCTTGCTAAAGTAGCACCTACCAACTGTGAGATAATATAAGGAACGACCTCTTTTCCCGGGAATCGCTTCACCGCCCATAACGCTATTGTCACCGCGGGGTTGATATGACAACCTGATATATGCCCAAAGATGTAAATTGACGCGGCAACTGCAATAGCAAAAGCGGTTCCTATTGCGAGCCAATCACCTAGACCACCGAGTGCACCAATCCCTTTACAGATAAAATCTGATTGCCATGTCGCTCCTTCTGCGAGCAGAAAAGTAATAACAGCCGCGCCCGCTCCTATATAAACGAGGAGGAATGTCCCTATAAGCTCTGCCATACACTTCTTTAGAAGAGATTGTTCTTCCGCCATAAATCCCTCTCCTGTTCTGAGTTGATGTAAAAAATAAAAAGAGAAGCTGAGTGATCCCCCCTCTTAAAAGGCCTTTACACCAGCTTCTGCAACTTCTATGTCCTGAGGTACTGCACCTCCACTGACACCAACTGCACCTACGAGCTCATCTCCCTTCCTCAGCGGAATGCCTCCTCCGAATATTATCAATCTACCATTGTTCGATGCGTGTATGCCAAATAGTGATTCTCTTGGCTGTGATGCTTTGCCCAGGTCTTCAGTCGTCATATTGAACGCAACCGCAGTGAATGCCTTGTTCATGGCTATGTTTATGCTCCCCAACCATGCATTGTCCATCCGTTCAAAAGCCACTAAGTTCCCGCCTACATCCACAACTGCAATGTTCATTGGCACACCAATCTCTGTTGCTTTTGCTTCTGCCCCGGCTACAACCTTCTTTGCTTCTTCCAAATTCAGTTCCATTTTTTTAACACTCCCCCCTTATCCTTTTGCCTTCAACATTTCGCAAGTTTGCTTGCAGGTATAAACGAGGGGAGTACAGCATATAAAATTTTCTATTTTTTTCGCCAAGTGATTTGAACTCATCCTTCATCTCCCTATGAAGGTTGACTTATTTGAGTTGATGTAAGTCGCTTCGCTTTAATTCCCATCCTTCTAATAATCTGTTCTTCACGACCCATTATCAATTGCTATTGTCCCCTTGTCAACACCTCCCTTGTCTTTTCCTGTTCTTTTACCATTTATCAATATCTGAGTATTCTGGAAGATTATGAGTGCGATGACGCCAACCAAAGCCGATAAATTACCTTCTTCCGTAATGCTGAGAAATCCTGTAGCAAAGCCTATGGTGATGGGTGCACTGAAAAAACATTCATCGCCGTCTTACGCGATAAGCAACAGCAAGCAATGCCGCAATTGCAAGAGCTACTTCAAATCCCGGTACTTCAAGGATCGGGGTTGAGGTAGGAACAACCGCATAGCCACTCTCGTTCCAAGCGTTTAGGCCGCCAAATACATTATAAACCCGTTCAGATCCATTTTTTATGATTATATCACAAGCTATTGTGCTATTACTCCCGTTTGCGCTATAAACAACGATTTTTTCACTCGTGTTCACTTCTTCCGTCTTATTACTCAACTCTGAGATCGGAACCGATAGTGCACCTTCGATATGCCCTGCGTCGTACTCTTCCTTGCTTCTTACATCCAATAAAATGATATCGTCAGATTCGGAATCAATCAATCGCTTTGCCTCTTCAACACCGATGTTTACAGAGATTGTTTGATCGGGCTTAGAAGTGATTGCTATACTGTGCGTTGCAGTCACGACTTCATCGTCATAAGTTACCGAGGCATCAATAACATACGTTCCTTGAGTTATCCCGGCACAACTGGAGCAGGATGGCAGTGTTTTGTTGAACGCTATGTTATTCTCCCCGGTGGTTAAATTTTGCTTGCTCGAATATGATACGTAATATACCCCTTTTGTACTCTTCACGCCCGAAACTTTGATGAGAACGTCACTTATGTTCTCCGGTGAATACACCGATAAGAACACAGCCATCTCTTCCTTCGCACTGTATACGTCCTTATCCGTGCTAAAGGAGACTATTTTAATCCCATTATCACCATAAGGATCGGAGGCAAATGCGTTTTGCATCCCGCCAGCACCTGCGAAAGCAGAAAGCAGCAATATCACCGTTACTGCTATCGAGAATTGTTTATTTTTCATTTTTTGTATCAGCAATCAGTATTATAATAATTGCTGTATATAAAAGTGAGTTAAGAAAGAGAAGTTAGAAACGTGGGGTTCAGATAAGGCGGATAAATTGCGAAACGCCTTTCAGAGAGTCTGTTTATGTTTTGATTCGGCGATGTAAGTGTATAAATAAAGCGGCAACAATCGCTCCAATTACAGGACCTATGAGATATAATGGAAACCGAGCCCAAAGATTGGGGCATCCAAACAAAGTGTTTCCGACATGCGGTTCAAAGGTTCTTGCGGGATTAACGCAGGAAAATATATATATGAAAAGAGCCTCTATGTATAAACTAAAAGTAAACGGAGGAGTGTATTAATGAAAGAAAGAAAAGAAAAATACTTAACCACGAACCAGGGTGTCCCTATAACTGACAACCAGAACTCGTTGACCGTCGGAGAACGAGGTCCGGTGTTGTTACAGGACGTCCAGTTCATCGAGAAGATGGCACACTTTGACAGGGAGCGTATCCCCGAACGGGTTGTGCATGCCAAGGGGGCAGGTGCACACGGTTACTTTCAGGTTTACAAGAACATGGCACCCTACACGAAGGCGAATTTCCTCCATGATCCAGGGAAAAAGACCCCTGTATTTGTACGGTTTTCAACGGTCACCGGGGGACGGGGTTCTGCTGATACAGTGCGGGATCCCAGGGGCTTTGCGGTTAAGTTCTATACCGAAGAGGGCAACTACGACCTGGTCGGGAACAATCTCCCGGTCTTTTTCATCCGGGATGCCATCAAGTTCCCGGATATGGTTCATGCTTTCAAAGGCGCACCGGATAGCAATATCCCGTCAGCATCTTCCGCACATAACCGCTTCTGGGATTTTATATCCCTGACACCGGAATCGACCCACATGATCACCTGGCTTTTCTCCGACCGCGGGACGCCAGAGAGTTATCGGATGATGGAGGGTTTCGGCGTCAACACCTATGTGTGGGTGAACGCCGATGGGGAGGCTGTGTATGTGAAGTACCACTGGAAGCCGAAACTGGGTGTGCATAACCTTGACCGCCATGAAGCAACCCGGCTGGCTGGTGTCGACCCGGATCACCTCACCCGTGATCTCAGGGAGACGATCGCCCGTGGCGGAGAGGTTGAGTACGAACTGAGTGTCCAGTTGATGGAGATGGCTGACGAGTTAAAACAAATGTTTGATCCACTCGATTCCACAAAGACCTGGCCGGAGGACAAATTCCCGCTGATTCCGGTTGGCAGAATGGTGCTCGACTGCAATCCTGAAAACTTCTTCGCCGAAGTGGAGCAGGCAGCCTTCTGTCCCGCCAGCATTGTTCCAGGAATCGATTTTTCTGCTGACAAGTTGCTCCAAGGTCGAACCTTCTCCTATGCTGATGCCCAGCGCTATCGGCTTGGAGCAAACTATCTGCAACTTCCCATCAACTGCCCAAAGGTCCCAGTCAACAACAATCAGCGCGACGGAGCCATGCAGCTTGGATTATTTAGTGGGCCAGTAAATTATGAACCAAATAGCCTGGCTGGCGGTATGCCTAAAGAAGCTCCGGCGGGCACTCCACGAGTATATACGATTGAAGGAGAAGTGACTCGTCGTAAGATCGGCCTGACTAACGATTTCGAACAGGCTGGTGAGAGATATCGTTCCTTTAGCAAGATGGACCAGGAACATCTGGTGGATAACCTAATCGCAGATCTCATGTACATCGACAAACCGATCCAAAAGCGGGTGATTGCGAACTTGACTAAGGCGGACACGGAGTTGGGTAGATCTGTAGCTAAAGGTCTAAAACTCTAACTTGTGACGATTACTCTGCCGAACTGGCTGATATATCCGTAGGAAGTGAGGGGATCAGAAGAAGGGTGGTCAAGTGTAATAATAAGAACTGATAAGAGTCTTTTTCCGAACTCGAAAGCAAAGGGCTTGTAAGAACGAAAGAGATAGAAGATTTAGATTCTATAAGTGCGCAGTCCGTAAGGAAAAAGAAAAAAGCAGAAGAGAGGATACATGAACACCGTGATGATAGTCCGGTTTTTTGTCCATTTTCACATCAGTTGCCGCTTTCAACCTCGTGTCAGTACCACACTCGTTATCTCCTCGCTCTACTTCTCTCGCCATCGTCTCCGTGTTTCCCGTTCCCGTATCTTATAACAGATCACGAGTACGTTTACCCTCCTCTCTCACCTTTTTATTAACAATCGGTATATCTACAATTTAAAGTATGAGTAAAAGAGGGTTGCAGTATTTTACGCTTTCAGAGATAGAACCACGGGTATGGTTCATGCTCACAGGCTGCAATTTCCACTGTAAAGGTTGTTTTAGACCCGCACGAGATGGAGGAGGCACACTGCTCACTGCGAGTGAGACCCTCGAGCGAATGGAGCAAGCATGTCTGAATTACTACGGGAAGGTGCCTGCTGAGGCGATGATCACTGGAGGTGAGCCCACGCTCGATAAGGTGTATCTGTTAAGTTTGGTCAAAGGCTTAAAAGAAAAGGGCTTTGAAAAAATCGTGTTGATGACCAATGGTTATGCGTTAGGTGAGGATGAAGATTATGTTACTGAATTGGAAGAAGCAGGCTTGACCGAGGCGCATGTTGATGTGAAGGCTTTTTCTGAAGATGTTCATAACTCGTACACGGGAAAATCGAATAAACCGGTGTTGCGCGCAATCGAGAAGTTGAACGCGTCCGGGATAGAACTGCTTATTCAAACGGTTTACATGCCCGGGATTGTTGATGCTACAGAAATAGAGCAAATAGCGAAGTTTCTCGCTTCCATAAACAAAGATATAAAATACCGCATAAACCCATTCGTGCCTATCTTCGCTTATGAACAGGTAGCGAGGCGTCCCGCGCTGGAAGAGATTGAACGAGCTTACGAAATCGCTTCGAAGTATCTTCCGAATGCAATCATAAGCCGTAGTTGTTATCGAGAGTATCCCACGCCACCACCGCAAAAGACGTGGATAACCGTTTATCCCGATTTAACCACCAAGCGGAGGGGAATGGAAGACCAGAAAGAGGATCGGTTGAGATGGCTGAGCGGTATTAGACCGCGTGAAAGCGTGGTGAAGGATTGGCAGAAAGAGGAGTGGGACTTCACACTGCGCCATAGCTTGGTCGGGATCTCAGAGTCATCGGTGCCGCAGCAAACCGAGGTAAAAGAAGAAAAAGGAGTGGGACTCCTAAATGTAAAAGTAAAATTCCCGCTTTCTTTACATGAATTGACAAAAACGAGATGGACAGAACTCGATCTTAACGGTTCGACAACTATAGAAGGCGTGATGAAGAGCTTGACAGATAAATATGGGGACAAGTTCAGGGAGACGGTGATGGCCACGGACCGCGACAACGGCAGCATAAATATCAAACGTTCATTCAACGTTTACCTTAACGGGATGAATATCAAAAACCTGCAGGGTATAAAGACCGAAGTCCACGGGAATGATGAGGTGATTATCCTTTCGTGGGTGAGTGGCGGTTAGTATACTCAATGTAAAATGCAAATACCAAAATGAAAAGCGTAAACCTTTAAATAAGTATTTCAAATATATTTGAAATTATGGGGGCGGTAACTGTAATCTTGGAAGCGGGCGTGGATACGCTGATGGAATATCTTTCACTCCACGTTCTGACCTGTTTAGTGCCTGCTTTCTTCATCGCTGGTGCAATTGCGGCTCTATTATCTAAGGGGGTTGTACTCAAATACTTTGGTGCG
Organism: Methanosarcinales archaeon; assembly: GCA_016649585.1. Taxonomy (GTDB): domain Archaea; phylum Halobacteriota; class Syntropharchaeia; order Alkanophagales; family Methanospirareceae; genus JACGMN01. The sequence continues at coordinate 3,827 of JAENXH010000011.1, read as the reverse complement.
GAAGCGAAGAAATGGCTCTCGTACAGCGTTGCATCCTGCTCAGGCACGATACTCGCGGTTTGCAGTTGCACTGTACTGCCGATGTTCGCAGGTATCTACAAGAGAGGTGCGGGCATCGGACCCGCCACGGCCTTCTTATATTCGGGACCTGCGATCAACCTCTTAGCCATTGTTCTTACCGCACGCGTGCTCGGTCTCAGTATCGGGATCGCCAGAGCCATAAGTGCCGTTTTGCTGGCGGTCGTGATCGGCTTGATCATGGCGACGATATTTGAGCGTGAGGATAAGAAGGAGGGGGAGAAGCACAAAGCTCCTGAGGTTGCTATGGTGGATAACACAGGGGTAGAACGACCCTGGTATATCTCGTTGCTGTTTTTTATCCTCCTCGTGGCGATACTACTCGTTGGCGCTTCTGGGTTAATCTCATGGGTCACGAAACTTATCGCACTCGCTATTATGATACTGGGGCTGGTTCTCGTGGTGATTCGCTATTATTCGAAAGACGAAGTGCGAGAATGGGGGCAGGAGACGTGGTGGCTCACCAAGCGGATATTCCCCATTCTCTTGGTAGGCGTATTCGTCATAGGGCTAATAGGCGGTTTTGCAGCGATTTATGCGCCGTCCCATAATCCTCAAATCGCAGTAGGAGAGCTAATGAAACCATATTTTGGAACTAATTCCCTTTTAGCTTGTTTTTTGTCGTCTATAGTCGGTGCGGTATTGTATATGCCGACATTATTGGAAGTGCCGATCGTAGGGAATCTTTTTGGGTTCACGACCGGACAGATGGCTGCGGGACCCGCACTCTCCCTTCTACTCGCGGGACCTTCCTTGAGCTTTCCGTGCATGGTCGTGATATGGCGGACGATCGGCTGGAAGAGGGCTTCCACGTATATAGCTCTGGTCGTGCTCTTCTCCACGGTAACGGGGATGATTTATGGAGGTATAGTGGGATGAAAATAGAAGTTTTGGGAGTTGGCTGTGCTAAATGCAGGGCAACAAAAAAGTTGGTGACGGGAGGAGTTCGGGATTTGCAGGCGGATGCAGAGGTTGTTGCGGTCTCGGATATAAATGAAATTGTAGACCGTGGCGTTATGGCAACACCTGCGGTCTTCGTAGACGGAGAGCTCAAAAGCACAGGTAGAGTTCCTTCGAAAGAGGATGTAAAAGGCTGGCTTTCAGGAAGAGAAGTAAACAATAAGATAGAGGAGCCATGTGCGTGCCTATACTACCTCCAGGAGCAGGCGAAGATGATCAAGAAAGCGCCGTCATTGAACAAGCTCACCTGTAAGGGATGCGGAACTGAGTTCTCAAGCAATGTGGAGAAGGATTATTGCTTCGAGTGCGAGAAGAAGGGGAGATGATGAAAAATGGGAAACAAGGAACGAAAACTGGGAATCTGGGGGAAATATCTCTATGTATGGGTTATACTCTGCATACTTGCAGGCACTACCATTGGCAGAGTGTTTCCTCAACTCTCTGAACTTCTGGCACTATTGGAGGTGGCTCATATCTCCATCCCCATTGCTATCTGCCTGTTTGCCATGATATACCCAATAATGGTCCAAATCAGCTTTGGAGAAGTGAAGAAGGCGATTTACACGCCAAAACCAATAGCCACAACCTTGTTCATGAACTGGGCGATAAAACCATTCACCATGGCTTTCTTCGCATGGTTCTTTTTAGGCGTGGTCTTTTCACCGTATTTGCCGCAGGAAGCTACGTTAACGCCATTAGGTGAGATACCGCTTATTCAACAATATATCGCGGGATTGATTCTTTTAGGCGTGGCGCCATGCACCGCAATGGTACTGGTGTGGAGCTACCTGGCTGAGGGGAATATGGGTCATACGCTTGTGATGACTGCAATAAACTCGCTGACAATGGTTTTCTTATTTGCGCCTCTGGCTACGTTCCTCATCGGTGTTTCTGGTATAGTGGTGCCCTGGAAGACCATAGCTCTCGCGGTGCTCATATACATCTGCACGCCCCTGGTAGCCGGGTGGATTACGCGGGACCAAGCAATTAAAAGAAAGGGTATGGACTGGTTTGAAGGGAAACTTGTTCCTCGTTTGGGAAATATGTCGATAATAGCGCTCTTGATCACACTAATAGTGCTCTTCACCTATCAGGGTGAGAAGATAGTTGAACTTCCTGCGATAATCGGTATGATCACGGTTGGTATCTTTGTTAACATTCTCGTAGTTTTCGCAATCACATATCTCATCTCAAAGCCCTTAAAATTGAGCTATGAGGATGCCGCACCGACTGCAATCATCGCAGGCAGCAACCATTTTGAGGTTGCAATAGCAGTGGCCACCACGTTGTTTGGCGTAACGTCCGGTGCGGCACTTGCGACAGTCGTTGGCGTTCTCACAGAGGTTCCCATCATGCTCTTCCTCGTATGGCTCTGCAAACGCACAAGGGGGTTCTTTAGTTGAGAAGAAAAGCCTCATGTGCCCACCTTCACGATAACGGAGGTGTAGGGGGATGAACGAACAGGGCATGTTAAAAGTAAAGCCGCCTGAGGAATACCCCCCAGAGAAAGGGAGATACGCAAGAGGGAATGACTATTCACCTATTGCAGTCTGCGTTATCCTCGACACATTTGATTTTCAGATACCAAATGAGCTTGAAGAGCTTGTGATGGTAGCTTTAGATGCTGGATCGGCTTTGGCAGGGATGCTCCAGACAGAGAACATCGGGATAGAGAAGATGGTGTGTAACCTGGTCGCGAACCCGAACATCAGATATTTGGCAGTCTGTGGTGAGGAATCGCCGGGTCACTTAGTAGGTGATGCAGTCGTTGCGTTAGTGAAAAAAGGGGTAAATGAAAAGAAGAGAATTATCGGGGCTAAAGCGCCTACGCCATACTTGTATAATCTGCCCTTAGAAGTAATCGGGAGATTCAGACAGCAGATAACTGTTTTAGACCTGGTGGACTGCATGGACCGGAAGATAGTTTCAGAGGCAGTGAAGTGCTGTTACCAAGAGAATCCAACGGACTTTTCGTATAAGGATGAGAAATATCTGCTCTATGATCCGGGGGCTTTTGGTGAGCCGTTACTTCACAAAATCATCTGGACGGTGAAGGAGCCGTGGCTGGCACAAGGAGAAAGAAAACAGCCCACTCTTGCAATGAAAGACCTTATGGAAGTCCAGAGGAACAAGAAGAGGAAGGGTATTATAAAATACCTGGGTGGAGTTATGCAGGCACATAAAGGAGAGTTGAAGGATATTTTCGCTCTTTCAGATTGGGAATTGAATTTTCATCTCGGTATGCTAAAGAAAGGGCATTTCGTGGATATATCCGAGGATGTGGTAATGATAACAGAGGAAGGGGAATATCTGGCAGAGATACTGAAGGGGGAGAAGGGATAAAAATGAATCCGACCATTATTTTCATCAATCTTTTCGCTCTCGGCTGCCTTATTCTTGCTTTTACTAAGGACAGAGCAAAAACGAAGCAATCAGTAAAAGTAGCAGCAAAAGAGTTCCTCAGCATTCTACCTACTGTCCTCATTATTATAACCTTTATAGGTTTGCTTTTAGGCTTCGTGCCGCCGGGTGAAATCTCTAAAGTTATAGGTGAGCAATCAGGGTTTAGCGGAGTACTATTTATCGCAGTATTGGGTGCAATATTGCATATACCAGCATTCATGTCATTTCCACTGGCAGGATCTCTTCTTAAGAGCGGAGCATCAATTTCCGCGGTTGCCGCTTTCATTACCACACTCACTATGGTCGGAACGGCTACATTGCCGTTGGAAATAAAGGAACTGGGCAAGAAAATGGCTCTGCTTCGGAACGGAATAAGTTTCATAATT
>JAENXH010000119.1 GCA_016649585.1 Methanosarcinales archaeon | reverse complement strand
ACTGTGCGTAGGGTATAAGTCATTACGAGAGATGGCGGATAAGATGGGGGCATAATTAGGGAGGTAAAGAAAAGATGGCAGAAGAAGAATATGATTATACAAAGGTCCCGATGACGGGATCTGTTGAAGGGATTGCAAAAGACGCACCAGAAGATAGCCCAAGAATCGGCGTTTACGTGTGCCATTGCGGGATAAACATCAAGATGGTGATAGATGTACCGGATTTGGTGAAGTATGCCGCAACGTTGCCAAACGTTGCTCTTGCACAACACTATATATTTACATGTTCAGATCCTGGGCAGAATCTAATAAAAGAGGACCTTAAAGCAGGTAAAATTAACAGGGTGATAGTAGCTGCCTGCTCGCCGAGGATGCACGAGCCGACGTTCAGAGGCACCGTTGTATCGGAAGGACTTAATCCTTTCTTCTTCGAGATGGCGAATATACGCGAGCATTGTAGCTGGGTACATGGGGATTATCCGAAAGAAGCGACACAGAAAGCGAAGGATTTGATAAGAAGTGCAGTTGCACGGTCAGCATTGTTAGAATTAATAGCGGAGAAGAAGGTTGATGTCACCCCTGAGACGTTAGTAATAGGTAGTGGCGTAACCGGGCTCTACGCTGCATTGGATATTGCAAATTCTGGTTACAAGGTGCATCTTGTGGAGAAGAGTCCTTCTATTGGTGGGCACGTAGCTCAACTCGATAGGACTTTTCCCAACCTCGATAAGGCGACTTCTATCTTAACGCCGAGGATGATAGACGTCGGAGCACATCCAAACATAGATCTGATGACGTATTCTGAGGTTGAAAATATCGAGGGTTATGTGGGTAATTATAAAGCAACGGTGAAGCGGAAGTCGCGATACGTGAATGTGAAATGCACTGGCTGTGGCGCATGCGCGGAAGCATGCCCGGTGAAGGACGTACCAAGCGAGTTTGACGAGAGCCTGAGCAACAGAACAGCCATCTACTTACCCTTCCCGAATGCCGTTCCTCCTATTTACACTGTTGACCCGGAGAATTGTTCACTGTTTAAGGAGGGTAAATGTGGAGACGCAACGCTTGACGCGGTCAAGGAAGGTAAAGCCGTTCCACCGTGCATGGCAGCGTGCAAACCAAACGCCATAGACTTTGGGATGACGGAACAGCAAGAAGAGTTAGACATAGGAACAATTATCGTGGCTACCGGATACGATATCATTGACCCGACCGTGTCGCCAGAATACAAGTACGGCGTGTATCCCAATGTCATTACCGGATTGGAGTTTGAAAGGTTGTCCGCAGCGAGTGGTCCTACCGGAGGTAAGATAGTAATAAACGGGAAAGAGCCTGAGAATGTGGTTTTCATCTCCTGTGTTGGGTCGAGAAATAAGCAGACGGGATATGAACACTGCTCTCGCGTATGTTGTATGTATTTGGCAAAACAGGCACATATGACGAAGGAGAAACTACCAGACGCAAAAGTAACGGTATGCTACCAGGATGTACGAGCATTTGGAAAAGGAGATGAGGAATTTTACGGAAATATAAAGATAGAAGGTGTCGGTTATCGGAGAGGACTTCCGGCTGAGCTATACAAGAAACCGGGCAGTGATAAGGTGGTAGTAAGGGCAGAGGATACGTTGCTTGGCGAGCCATATGAGATAGAGGCAGACCTTGTGGTCCTCGGTGTTGGTATGAAGCCGAATGAAGGGGTGTGGGACATAGTAAGTATGCTCAAACTTTCTCAATCCGTAGACGGCTTCTTAATGGAGGCACATCCCAAGTTGAGACCGGTTGATACTGCAACGGATGGTGTTTTCATTGCAGGCTGCGCAGCAAGCCCAAAGGATATTCCGGATAGTATAGCACAAGGAAAAGCAGCAGCGTCGGGATCACTGGTTTATTTAGTCCAGGGTACGGCAACGATAGAGCCCGCGATATCACAGATAAACGCGGAGGTTTGCATAGGCTGCGGAAGTTGTGCAGAGGTGTGTCCGTATGGCGCTCTTGAGCTTGACGAGGTAAGTCTGGTAATGACCGTTAACGAAGCGATGTGCAAGGGTTGCGGCGGTTGTAATGCGGTATGCCCGTCAGGAGCAGCGACCATGAAGCACTTCCGTGACCGACAGATATATTCACAGATAGATGCGTTATTGTAGAGAGCAGTACCCATCGAGTTTCTGGATCTTGGAGGTGTAGAAACAGCTGAAGCTGCCGCGCCAGCAGAGACAGGCGAAACAGAGAGTGTGGAAGCAGAACCGGTTACAGCGGAGTGAATCTGATTCACTCCACCATTTTCTTTTTTTGTGTTTTATTCATGTGTATCAGTTAGAGGGATATGTAGTATGCTCTCGGTGTGTAAACCTTGGAAGTGAGAGCTAAAGAGGACTTTGGTAAACCGAATTATTCATATGATAACAAGGTGTGGCACGGTGAAGACACTTGTTTTAGGTATAGGGAACCAGATTTTAGGCGATGATGGCGTAGGAGTTCATGTAGCCCAGGAATTGGCGAAGCTGATAGAGGAGGATGAGGCTATAACAGTAGAAGATGCAAGCACGAGTGGTTTGAATTTGCTGGATATTATCCCGGGATACGACAAGGTGGTTATAATAGATGCGATAATGACAGAGGAAGGCGAGCCAGGGGAAATATACCGGCTAAGACCAGAGGATTTCTCCAAGTCTGTGCATCTCACAACGTCAATGCATGATGCGAACCTTCCAACGGTACTGGAAATAGGCAATAAACTTATACCCGAGGAGATGCCTCACGAGATAGTGATATTTGCGATAGAAGTCGGGGAGGTACAGACGTTCACCGAGCAAATGACCATAAAGGTAAAAGAAGCGGTTCCTAAAGTCTTAAATCTCGTTTTGGGAGAGCTCGGGAAGAAATGAACATCGCCCCCTTCAAGCCACAGTTAATCCTACTCCATGCACCAACCGTGTATGATTTTCGAAAGTACCCCTTAATGTTCGGTCCTATTGCTGATGGAGTCCCTTCAACTCCGTTATTCGAGATGTATCCCATCGGGTTCTTTTCCATGTTGGAACATCTGGAGCGAAACAGGATAGGAGTAAGGATAATCAATTTAGCTGTCAGGATGCTCAGTAGCGATGATTTTGACGCGGAAAAACTGATACGAAGGCTTAACCCAAAGGCGTTTGGCATTGACCTCCATTGGCTGACTCATGCGCAGGGCAGCCTCGAAGTAGCGAAGATCTGCAAGAAATACCATCCCGGCATACCCGTCATCTTCGGCGGATTTTCCGCAACGTACTTCTACGAAGAGCTGATTCGCTATCCCGAGGTGGATTTTATTATAAGAGGGGATTCTGCGGAAGAGCCCTTGTTACAGCTCATGAACGCGATTAGTCAGCAATCTGACTCCACCTTCAGCGCCATCCCAAACCTTGTATGGAAAGATAGTAGCGGTGAGGTGCGCATAAACCCCTTCACGCACGTTCCAAACGAATTGAATAATTTCTCTAATAATTACGTCTCGGTTTTCAAATCGGCGTTGAAATACCTGGATGTCAGAAGTCTTAGCCCTTGGAAAGGCTGGACCTCCCACGAGTGGTTCGACTACCCGATCACGCCAGTGATAACCTGCCGTGGCTGCATCCACAATTGCACATTCTGCGGCGGTTCTCGGAATGCACTGGCACTGTACTGCAATCGTAAGAAACCTGCGTTTCGTGACCCCCATTTGATCGCGGAGGACATCATAAAGAACACAAAATATACAAAAGCACCCATATTCATTATCGGGGACCTCTTCCAGCATGGCGAAGAATACGCTTACACCATCTTAGAAGGCTTGAAGAAAGCGAGATTCAAAAACCATCTCGTGTTTGAGTTGTTCACGACTGCACCAAAGGAATATTTTGAACTCGTGGCGGAATCTGTTGAGAACTTCAATTTCGAAATATCGCCCGATAGCCATGACGAGCGGATAAGAGCGGAAGAAGGGAAGCGGTACAAAAATTCGGAGATTGAGAATAATTTGGAGTGGGCTTTGGATGCGGGATGCAACAAATTTGATCTGTTCTTCATGATAGGTCTCCCTTTACAGACCTGCGAATCGGCTATGGAGACGGTGGATTGGGGCGGGTATCTGATGAAGAAATTTGGTACACGCGTTGTCCCGTTTATTCTGCCGTATTCACCTTTTATTGATCCGGGCTGCATAGCATACGAGCAATCAGAAAAGTTGGGATATACGATTCTGCTCAGAACTCTTGAGGAGTATAGAAAAGCGCTGCTATCGCCGAGTTGGAAATACGCCTTGAATTACGAGACAAACTGGATGACGAGGGACGAAATTGTGGATTGCACATATCAAGCCGGGCTGAGAATGAACAAACTGAAGCTGGAATGCGGAATGATTGACGATCAGTCATTCAAGAGAACGGAAGAGCGTATAAAACGCGCAATTGAGCTTACGGCAACCGTAGACGAAATAATGGAGCTAAAGGACGAAAATGTCCAGCAAGAACGATTGATGCAATTGAAACCTGAGTTTGATACGATGCTCAACTCGGTCATACACGAGAAGGTGCAACTGGATTGGCCTGCTGCAAAAAGGAATTTGAGGGTTTTTCCACTTCTAAAGGCAATGATAGTTGAATCCTTGAATCTACGGAGGCGATAAATAAAACAATATCGCAACGCAAATCCATCCCCCGTTTCCACGAGTTATCTTTCTGCCCTTTTATTCACGGGGCATT
>JAENXH010000118.1 GCA_016649585.1 Methanosarcinales archaeon | reverse complement strand
CATCCTTTGCAATAATACAATTCGGCCTCGAAGAATCCGTCCTCGTCCTCGTTGATGCACGCCTCCGGGCAGTAGAGATAACATGCCCCGCACTTTATGCATTTCGTATTGTCACGAATAGGCCGCTCTGACCGCCACTCGCCCGTTTTTGTCGACGATGCACTGCCGGGCTCGGTAACTACACAGCCGAGTTCTAAATCTTTCCACCCTTTTTGTTTACTACTCATTTTTTTCCTCCATCCATACGTAACACCGCATTTTCAATCAGCCAGCCTGCAAGAGGCTTAGTTAGCGTACCACCGTCTCCTCGTACGCTCTCTTCATCGCTTCGATGTTCTTCGCGGCAATTTTTCCGAATCGCTCGTTCAGCGGCTCCTCCAGGGATTCCCGCTTGACTATTTTCGTCGCCTTTATCAGCGCGCCAAGCATGGCCGTATTGACGATAGGCAGTCCTAAAATCTCCTTCGCGATACTCATTGCATCCACCGTTGCCAAGCGTCCCGCATTGATTCCCGCTTTCATCTCGTCATGTGATTTCTTCGTATTGATCACCGCCGTTCCGTCCTTCTTAAGCCGCGAAACGACGTCGCCTACTTGAAGCAATCCCGGGTCAAGCACCACGAGCACATCAGGTTCTGCAACTTCCGTCCTTATTTTGATCCGCTCTGTTTCGTTTACCCGTAAGAACGCAAGAACTGGTGCTCCTCTCCGCTCTGGTCCAAATGCAGGCATCGACTGCGCATGTTTACCCTCTCGGATAGCAGCATGCGCGACCAACTCCGCTAAGGTAACTCCTCCTTGCCCCCCTCTTCCATATATACATATCTCTATCATTTCAACCCAACCAACCTCTCTTTGGAAAAGATGCATGCGTATTTTTGAGGTATTTTTATACTATCACTTGATCCCGGTTAAAAATCTTTCTATCCTCTCCAAAGCCTCCTTTATTTCATACTGCGATACCGCGTAAGCACACCTTACGAATCCTTCGCCACACGCACCAAATACGCTTCCGGGTATTACTACTACTTTCTCCTCGAAAAGCAGTCTCTTTGCAAACTCAGCCGAGGTGAGCCCCGTGTTTTCAATATAAGGGAAGGTGTAAAACGCGCCTTTGGGCTCAAAGCAGCTCAATCCTAGGGAATTCAGCCCGTCCACCATTACTCGCCGCCTCCTGTTGTATTCGCTTACCATCCGCTCCACCTCGTCTTCGCATCGCAACGCTTCGATTGCTGCCATCTGCGCGGTAATTGGTGCACACATCATTACATATTGATGAATCTTCATCATCGCTTCGATGATCTCTTTATTGCCTGCGGCATAGCCCAATCGCCAGCCGGTCATGGCATAAGCCTTAGAGAAGCCATTCAGCAATATCGTTTTTTCTTTCATCCCATTGAGTGAGGCGAAGCACGTGTGCGTACCTTCGTAGGTCAGCTTGCCGTACACCTCGTCTGATATGACCAGCAAGTCATGCTCGTTCGCCACATCTGCGATCTCTTCCAGCTCTTTCCTGCTCAGTGTCGCACCAGTGGGATTGTTCGGATAGCTCAAAATGAGTGCTTTTGTGCGTTCCGTTATCTTTTCCTCGATCTGTTCTGCTCGCACCTTGAATTCGTCCTCAACACCAGTAGCCACGCATACCGTGGTCCCACCAGCGAATACCGTGCAGGGGTTGTAACTCACATACGAAGGCTCGTGAAGTATTACCTCATCGCCCGGATTGAGCATGGCGCGTAGTGCCAGATCAGCCGCTTCGCTTACCCCGGTCGTTATCAGTAGCTCGCCTTCGGGATCGTAATACACACCCGTTTCTTTATAGATCGTATCAGAAAGCGCTTCTCGTAATTCAAGAAGACCCCAATTAGAAGTATAAGATGTATAGCCCTTTTCCAATGAGAATATGCATGCTTCCCGTATACGCCAGGGCGTTACGAAATCCGGCTCACCGACGCCCAACGAAATCGCATCTTCCATGCGTTGTGCGATATCGAAGAACTCCCGTATCCCAGAGCCCTTCATTTGTTTCACCCTATCGGCAATTCTATCGGACATCATATCCATTTTTCTCTTGGCCCCTGCTTTTTAAAAGGAACGCAGTTTTGTTATTTGGCGTTTTATATTCCACTACAGTGTCACTGCTAATCTCTTCCCTTGCCCCTCCTCGCCGTAGATCTCCCCGTGCTCCTTATAAGTCTTGAGTAAAAAATGCGTCAGCGTGTTACGAACTTGTTCCAGGGGTGCTATCTTCTCCGCAACGAAATAAGCGACTTCTTGCATCGTCTTCCCAGACACTAATACCGAAAGGTCATACTCGCCGGATACTAACCGCACAGACTGGACCTCAGGGAATCTCGAAATCCGTTCTGCAACCGAATCATAGCCTGTATCCCTTTCAGGACTGACTTTTACATCTATTAACGCTTGCACGGTCTCTATCCCTGCTTTTTCGTAATTTATCACTGCTTTATATTTCCTTATGACCTTTTTACTTTCCAATTCCGCAATGATTGCCTTCACCTCGTCCTCCTTGATCCCCATCATTCTTGCTATCTCTGCATCACTCAGTCGTGCATTCTCCTCCAATATCCTTAGCATTTCCACCTCTTTCTGCTTTTCTTTTATTTCTTCTTTCATTTCTTTGGTAAAGCTTTCTTTTTAAAGAAAGGTTTGTTTAAAGGAACCTAAACACCTCTGGAAGCTCCCCTACGATAGAGCGGAACTTTTCTGGCCATTTATCTACGTCTAACCCTTTTTGAGCGATAAAAACCGCAGCCCATCGTTCCAAGCCTACACCTGAGCACCCAGACCACAAATCCTCACCGCTTTGCAGCTTCACGCTAAACCCGGTTGGATATTTATCCCCGTTCACACTTACATTTTGGAACTCCAGCCATTTACCACTGTAAGGCAATACAGCCTCGTAATCTATGGTGCCTACCTCTTTTAACTCTGCCAAACCAGCTTTTCCCTCCTGCGCCATGAACCAGGGTGTCACCCATGCTTCTCGCCACTCAAGGTCCAGTATCTCCATGAATATGCGGCGATACTGCTCCTGCAGCAGTTTGGCATGGTCTATCACCTGCTGCTTCTTACCCATCCATACTATTTCCACACGATGAAACTCATCAAGCCGCTCTATACCATGAAGGCCGCCGCTTTCATACCTGTACGAGGTTCCAGATCGGTCATAAACCATAATCGGTAAGATTTCATCCGGCAGTATCTTCCCTTGCAGGAAAACCCAGAAAGGTGGGCATTGCGCATAGCACATCCCGCCCACGTTCTCTATCTTCCCCATTATCATATCGACGGGAACCTCGTTCGTCACTTTGAAATAATCCATTACGTCCTCCCAGTATTCAGGATCTCGCGTCTTTGGCGTGCATACGTAATAAGCTTCCGGATAAATCCCTTTTGCATGACCTGATCGCTTCCACACATCCCAGGCCACGAATTTCGGGAAGATCATCTCATTATAGCCCAACGGCGTGCACAGCTCGTCGAGCAATATCTTCTCTAAAGCTCGGAATATCTTTGTTATTTGCGGGCCGTAGATATACTGACCTCTACCCGCCGCATGCCGTAGCCAATCCCGCTTTAGCATTTCCTCTGTGGGGTCTTTATCGAAATGGAACGGTTTCTTGTCACTCTCAAATAGCAGTTCCCAGTGCTCGCTTTTACCTTTCCACCTGACAGCGTCCCTCTTATCCTCTAATAATCTTATCAGCCGATCAGGGATTCGTTTATCTAACGCAGATTCATCTATATCCAAATCGAGCTCTAAAAGCATCTTACCCCCCTCCGTTTTACTTTGCGTTATAGATTTGACAAACGGCAATTTCTGTAATTTCGCTAATTGCTCATTCTTAAACCAGTCTTCATCACTCCATTCAAGCGTGATTTTGTAGTCCTCCAATTCCACACCTCGTATCCCGATGTGGTGCTTCCCTATCACTTTACTAAATTCTTTATTGAATCGCAGCAGCGCGTCATGCGCACGTACAAACCGGTCGGAATCAATCTCCATCTCAAATTTTTCATCTGAAACTTGCCATTGTGGTAATATATTAGCGCCACAACCCTGTGGCGCACCTCGTTTCAATAAGTCCGTGTTACACGCATCCACAAAGACCTTTATCTCACTTTCCGTTCCGCTGAGACTACTACTGCAGTTAAGATTGGCTTTTAGTCTAAACGTCATATCCATAGGCTTATCATTCTGTTTATTCACGTTCACTCACCGCCAGTTCTACTATCTCTTGAGCAATCTTGGCGTTCATCAAATAATCATCCACGCTTGCTATAAGCGAGCCCATTTTATCAGATTCAAAATAAGTTACTGCACTTTTAGCCTTTACAACCGTCCTCATCGTATCCATGTTATCGTGCATCAAAGGAATCACTGCCAAATCTGCATTTTCGCCGCTTATCTCGATTTTCGCTTTTATCTTCATTTCTGGGCTACATTTAAATGTGATTGCCGTTTATAAAAAAATAGCTAAAATGTTCGATTATATTGTGGTTGTTGTTACTGACGATTTAGACGCGCGGAAGTTGGCGTACGCTTCGTTAAGAGATGATGTACTCCGTAACTCAACTTTTGTGCCGGTTTCTGAAAGTGCCTGGCATGGTCGTGCTGGTAATGGATTCGGCACGCTCTTCGCTATAGAAAATGCAAGTAAGGCGATAGGGAGAGACCTTGTGGACGAGGTGAAGCGCGGCAAAAGTGTGCTTATCGTGCATACCG
>JAENXH010000117.1 GCA_016649585.1 Methanosarcinales archaeon | reverse complement strand
TCCTTCAATCTGTAATAACTCTTGCTGAGGAATGTCTTTACATCCGCTTCGGTAGAGACTTGCACAAAAGCCATTGGCACCAAGCAGAAATCGCTCTTCACCGCCTCCACCACCTTTTGGTGCGTTATCCCTTCGTCTAAGATCTCGTATCTGTTTTCCGTAGCGTTTGAAACCACGGCGGCGATCTCTTTGTAATGTATTGTATAAGCCTCTTCCCCTTTAATCCCGATGGCGCCAAAGTTCTGCTCACTCCTCGAGGGTATGATGCAATATACATACCTCCATCTCGGTACTTTCTTCATATTATCAATATTCCAAACTGATTTCGTTAATATTCTTCTTCCCCGATGGTTTTGATTTTGTTATTCCTTTTGCTCTCTTTACCCTGCTTTTTCTTCTCGTCCCTATTCCGCTTCGTATCTCCTGCATTACCCTTGCTTTTTCCTTTGCCCTTAAAATCTTCATCTTCGATCCTTTCAATGCGAGATCTTGAGCTTCTATCCTCCTTATCTCTTTCTCTTCTATCTCCGCCCTTTCATCCTCGCTTAAGATATCGCTCAACTCGGCTGCAAGCTCCTTCTTTATTTTAGCCTCGATAAAGCTAGTTCTACTTGGAACCGTTTGTGTCCTTCCAAGTTCCAAGCTCGACTTTATATCCCTTGTCGTTTTCATATTGCCCTCACTATCCCGCTACCGCCATAAATGCAACAACTCAGCCTTGTTTCTACTGCTGCTCCATCGCAGGCAGGGCATTTAACCCCCCTAAACGTACTGATGGCTCTCACTGTCTTGATATCCTTGAGACCCCGAATCCTCGCAGTTCTCATTTAATCACTCCTCGCGATCACACCTTTACCATCGCACCGCAAGCAGGGTAATTTGCTCTCAGGCGCTTTTCCACTTCCTCCACATTCCGGGCATCTCATTGTCTGGTTTTCGACTGCAACCACGCCTTTGCCCCAGCAAACAGGGCAGGTGAGCCTGAGTTCCGGATGTGCTCCACTTCCATTACAATACACGCACTTTATCGTTTTTTCTCTAACGCTAACGCTTACAGTCCCCCTTCCCCAGCAGACCTGGCATTTCGAGAGCGGCGAGGGAATTTTGAATGGGTCTAGTCCCATGGCATCGCAAAAGGCACATTCTATCCTCTCCATACGATCTCCTCCGTTGCGAGCATATCGTCGATAACATCTACCGTGTCCAAATCACCCGTTTTCCCTCTTCCTATCTTTGGTGATAGAACATCAATACAGACCTGTCTGAACGATTCTACTCCCGCCTCTCCTCCTACCAGACGTGCAATCACGATACAAGACCTGAGTGTGGGTGTAAGTTCGCAAAGGTCCGATTCTCTGAGCCTTCGTACTAAATGAACAATCTTTTTTGCATCCTCAGAGGGCAATCCCGATTTTGCCTGTGTTACCGCAATCTCAGTCTCTTCGTCGTAATAGCCGAGGTTTATCGTAATCATCCTATCCAGGAGCGCATCCTGGGACCTGAAAACGCCTGCATATTCCTCTGGATTGCTCGTAAATATCGCACTGAAATCCGGATGCACCTTTACGTAATTACCTCTATGCGCAGCGCTTGAGAGTTCAAGTATCCCCTCCTCTAACACGGACAAGAGCACATTGTTCGCTTCAGGTCTTGACCGTGTGAACTCGTTGTATATAAGGGTGAAGCCGTATTTGCATGCTGAGGTAAGCCGGTCATCTAACCAGGTCTTTGACATTGACTCGTCTAACTTATACACACGACTCACGAAACGGTCAACGACCTTCCTCTTTCGGTATCCGAACTCACCACCAACGAGTGAGGATGTGCTGGACTCCTCATCACCATTTATTAACACCAATGGTCTGCCGAGGTTATACGCGATATGCATTGCGAGTGTCGTCTTCCCACACCCCGTTGGTCCGGAAAGATGGACTGGATAGCCAGCTCTGCTATATCGGAGCGCACGGTCAGTTATCTCACTGATATAAGGAGTGACGACAAAATCTTTCTGCGGTCTCGGGCTGATTACTGATATTAAATCTAAATCGCTGGACATGCTCATTATGTCTCTTCTTCTTCTTTCACCGGGAAATAATTGAGGTCTTCTTTCGTAATCTTTCTTTCATCTAAGAGATCCCTTGCTGGCATGATCAGTTTCCTCCATTCCACATCGAGTTTCAACCCAATGCCTGTCAGCGATATCCCACCTGGAGATGAATTAATTACCTCCAGTACCTTTGCCTTTAACTCTCCCAGCTCTGACCCTACCACTGCTATTTCTTCTTTTATTTCTTCTACCTTTTTTTTTGCCTCAACCCGTGGCTCTACCATCCTCTGCCATTCCTCATGCATCCCCTCTAATTCTTTGACAACTTCCATTCTTGCCGTGCTGAAGTTGCGGAGTAAATTCCCCACGTCTTTTTCAATCCCTGCAGTATACTCTCCAAGCTCTTTCCTCTGTTCGTTCCCCATCTTCTCTCGATCGTTTGCAAAATCAATGAGCAAAACCGATACATCATTTTTCATCCCAGAATTATATTCCTCAAGTGCCTTCCTCAGTTCGCTACCCATTTTTACTCGCTCTTCTGCAAAATCTTTCATCATATGATCCGCATCAGTGAGCAATCCTGTAACATCATTTTGAATCCCCATAGTATATTCTCGCAGTTCCTTAGCTTGCTCTTTACTCATCTCAGCCCTTGCAGCACCAAATTCACTCAATTTTCCTCTTGTTTCATTCTGTATCGCTCCAACTGCTGCTTCCAAGTCACTTCTCAATTCTTCGCTCATCTTCTTCCGTTCCGCGCCAAAATCCGCTACAATACTCTCTGCATCGCGCAATATCTGTGCAGTATCACTCTTTATCCCCTCTATCGTTTCACCTCTCTCAAATCTTGATGTTACAATGTCCTCACATAAATTATGCATCTCTTCTACCATTTCCATTTTTTTTATCACCTCCAAGTTTATGCAAAAATAAAAAAATGGATGGGAAAACCCCCCATCCATTTAACCCTTTTTCCTGCTTACGCAGTTGCTTCTGCCGTAGCAGTAAGCCCTACTGCCTCTGCGTACTTCAGGAACGTCTCTACGGATGCAATCACTACCCTCGCCTCAATTGCGAGTATCTCAATCCCGACAAGCGAGACCCTCACCCACGCGTCTATCACCACACCTTTGTCCAATATCCTATCTATAACCTCCACAAGGCTTGCAGAGGCCATTGCTTTTTCTACCATTTTTTTCTTTCACCTCTTTTTATCTCTTTTGTTTGCCCATAAAGGGCACTACCTATGGCACCTTTTTATGGTAACCATAAAATGAGAATGGTGGTTTACACCCATATGTTTTTCCATTCCACTATAATGAGATTCATCATTTGTTTCAGAAATCAAAACGTTTGCATAAATTATCAATCTTTCCTGTCAATAGCAGTTTTGCCCATCTTGAGCAATAAAACTTCGCGAACGTTGAACTTTCTCGGATTGTTTCCTCTTCAGCTTCTATTTCCTAATTAACCCCCTCCCTAAAGCACCTACAATATCGCTTCTAGAAACCCTCCAATTTTGAATTTGCGCTACAATATCTCTAAAAACCTTAATGGAAACAATATAAACAGTCTATTTTAAAAACAAACCGCAAAAAACCGAAAGATTTAAATATAACCTCGTATATTGCCATTAAAGGAGGAACTATAATGAAATCGCCATTAATACCGGATTCAGAGAATCCAAAATGGGTTATAGCACAATTTATACTCAAAGCTATCGGTTCTAGAAGAGCAAAGAAGACGGCAAGCCGGCTGAAAATACCCGATGTAGAACGGTTTATAGACATAATGAAGGTCATTATGATTGCTGATCTGTTTGAAAGAGCATATTCCGATTTCATATCGGAATTAAAAGAGAATGAAAAGCTTAAGAGATTTGTAGATGTGAAGGAAATACCCGATTTGGAATATCTCTACAAATCGCATTCCAAATTAGATATAAAGGACATATCAACGTTTTTTAGAGGAATATTCAAAGTATCTAAGAGAAGGAGGCAAAAGGGGAGGAAATACATCCTTATAGATGCAACGCCGATCAAAATCGACCTGAATACGTGGAGAAACAGAAGAAGGATCGGAAAGGACGGAAAACCATACAAATGGTCTTATTACCCCTCTGAAGGGTATTACGTCGGTTTTAAGCTGATCGTAGCAATAGACGCCGAGAATTACGAGCTATTGGATTATGAACTCTACGATGGATGCCCGAATGATGCAAAGACACTTATTCCATTCCTTGAAAAGCTATACTCCTCAAAAAAGATGAGAATGGGCGATTTAATCATCTGTGATAAAGGATATAGCTCAATGAAGAATTATATAGCGGCCATTAATCGATTTTTCGTTGTTCCAATCATATATCCGAGGAAGAATACAAATATGAAGAGGATTTCGGCAAATCTCGTTCCTCCGCTCGATGTATGGGCTGGGAAGGCTTATTTGCTTGATATTTGGAAGAAAATCGGACGTGAATTTCTTAGACTGATCGAGGAGTGGGAAACATTCAGAGAAAAGCGGAGCAGGATTGAGGTATTATTCGATATTGTGAAGAATACGCTTGGATTGAAGTCTTTGCATCAATATACAGGTAGAAGTGTTGAAAAGAGAGTGTGTCGTACCTTCCATTTAGCTTTCTACCTCATACATCTGGCGGGAGGCATGGGGATCGGTGTGAGAGAGCTTGTTTATTGGTGACTGGCGAGGGGGTTATT
>JAENXH010000116.1 GCA_016649585.1 Methanosarcinales archaeon | reverse complement strand
TTTTAGGTTGTTCGCAACAAAGTCTGTATTTTTCCGTGTATTGCAGAACACCATCACAAGTCCTGCTTTTTCGTGTTCCAATAAATGGACTAACAGCGAAAATTTCGACTTATCAGGAACGTCATAGTAAACCTGCGTTAATTTCTTCGGATTAACATAGGTTTCTGCAGTGACTTTAACCGGCTCCTTCATGTATTTCCGGGCAAGACGCGCTACGTCTGCTGAAATGGTCGCGGAAAACAAGAGCGTCTGCCGCTCCAGCGGACATTCTCTTACTATCTTCTTTACATCATCAATAAATCCCATATCCAGCATTCTGTCCGCTTCGTCCAACACCAGCGTGTTTACCCTGCTCAAATTCAGAGTTCTTCTTCCAATATGGTCTAATATCCTTCCCGGCGTTCCTATAACAACATCCGCAGTCCTCAATTGCTCAATTTGTGGATTGATTGCCACACCACCAAAAACAGCAACGAGCTTCAACGGCTTGTACCTTGAGAACTCACTTAACGCACTTGCATCCTGCTGTGCCAGTTCTCTCGTTGGAGTTAAAACCAGCGTCTGAATTCCTTTCCCTTTTTCGGTTTTTTCTATAATGCCGGAAGCAAAGGCAAGTGTCTTTCCAGAGCCTGTCGCCGCCTCGGCTATAACATCCTGTCCAGCAAGAATCAAAGGAACCGCTTTTTCCTGTATCTCTGTTGGCTTTTCAAACTTCGCGTCTTCTATCGATTTCAAAATAGGCTTTATAATACCCAGTTTTTTAAAATATTCCATCCTCTCTTTATTCAAGAAAAAAGTCTAAACCTCTCTCTTATTTACCTCTCTACTTTATACGTTCTCATTTACGACTATAAAAAGGTTGTACGCATAACTCTGTTCGTGTCCACAAGCAGTCGCGCGCTTTCATCGCCGTTCAATCTCTCCAATTCCTTCAGATATCCAAAATCGGAATTCCAAACATTATTTATGCAGCACGATACAATACTTTTTAATTGGTTGCACTACATTCATAATGTTAGAACGAGAAAGTAAAGTACTCATGCATACATGGGTGAGAGGTGAAAAAATGGGATTAAAAGAAGGTTTTGAAAAGTTATTTGTGAAGAAGGAAGGGATAGGGGACGAGGATGATTATCGGGACCTGGACATAGACGCGTATGAAGAGGAGCTAAGAAAAGAAGAAGGCGTAAAGATGTACATAAAGACAGCGGAATTGACCGGTTTATACGATATTCCCGATTTGAAAAAAGAGATATATGCAGGCAATATCTTGATTCTGGACATATCACTGGCGAAGCAGGACAAAGTTCTGGTAGAGAAAGCGGTAAAAGACTTGAAGATGGCGGCATTCGATGTAGGCGGAGACATTGCCGGGCTCTCTGATGATCAGGTGATCGTGGCGCCAATGGGAATTAAGATCGAACGGAAGAAGATGAGTGGGAAGTAGCTTAGTTAGCTTGATTGGCTGTGCAGCGGGGTTACCGTGAGTGCCGTGAAAGAGGAATGTCCACTTTGTGGAGCGGAAAGCGAATTGCATTGCGTACCCTATGAAATTCCCTTCTTCGGCGAAATAATGATATTTACCACGGTTTGTGCCTCGTGTGGTTTTCGCGCTACGGATGTAATGGTGCTCTCGGAAGAGAAGAGGGAAAGATGCGAGATGGTGGTTTCGTCAGCGGAGGATGTGAATGCAATAGTTGTACGGTCTTCGTCTGGAACCATTGAGATACCGGAGTTGGGTGTAAGCGTAGAGCCAAAGAGTGGAGAAGCTTTTATCTCTACGGTGGAAGGCGTGCTGAAGCGAGTGGAGAATGTGGTGAAGATGCTGAGCAAAGATGGCAAGGGCAAGAAGCGTGCAGATGAAGTTTTGAAGCAGATAGAGGATATAAAGTCGGGTAAAGCGAGTATGACATTAATAATTGATGATCCAACGGGTAACAGTGCGATAATACCCGATAAACAATTCTTTGAAAAAGAAATCATTACTGAATATACTCATTCTTAGTGTGGTCATTTCTTTTAAATAAGGTATAAGAGGGCGTAAAAATGGGCAGAGACAGTTCGATAGAGAGAAACATAAAGGTTGAGTTCGTGAGTGGAGAACCGATTGAGGGGCAAGAAATAGAGATAGTGGAACGAAAAGGGTTAGGGCATCCTGACAGCGTATGCGACGGTATAGCAGAGACAGTTAGCGTAGCGTTGTGCAAAGAGTATAAAAGGAAGTGTGGGGTGATATTGCATCACAACACCGATAAGGTACAACTTGCCGCCGGCAGGTCAAATCCGCGATATGGTGGCGGCGAGGTTATTTCTCCGATATACATACTGTTAGGCGGACGAGCAACGCGAGTGTTTGAGGGTGAAGAAATCGCCGTTGATATAGTGGCGGCGAATGCGGCGAAGGAATATATGAGGAACATCAGGAATTTGGATGTGGACAACCACGTAATAGTGGACAGTAAGTTAGGAAGGGGTTCTTCAGACCTTTTAGAAGTTTTCACGGGTAACAATCTGAGGGGCAAACAGACAGAGATGCCAATGGCAAATGACACCTCCTTTGGCGTTGGACATGCCCCCTTCTCGGAGATCGAATCTATCGCTCTTAATGTAGAAGAGAGGGTGATGGAAGAATACCGCAACAAGGAGAAAGCGATAGGCGAGGATATGAAGGTGATGGCGCTTAGGGAAAAGGATAAAATAACTTTAACGGTTGGCGATGCTTTCGTTTCTAAATACGTGGACGACTACGAGCACTATGAGGCTGCAAAGCGACGATTAAAGGACTTTATAAGCGGCGTAGCAGAATCATATACAGCACGGGACGTGAATACCCAGGTAAATATGGCTGACACGCCCGAATCAGTTTATATTACCGTGACCGGGACATCAGCGGAGATGGGCGATGACGGCGGTGCGGGTCGTGGTAACAGGTGCAATGGGCTTATCACACCTAACCGGCCGATAAGCATGGAAGGAACACCGGGAAAAAATCCGGTGAACCATACGGGGAAGATATACAATTTGCTCGCTAATAAAATAGCCAACGAGGTCGTTGAGAACGTAGAGGGAGTTCAAGAGGTGCACCTAAAGATCCTTTCTGAGATAGGCAGAAGGATAGACGACCCGAAAGTAGCAACTGCCCAGATCATTCCAAAGAGTGATGTAAACCTTGAAGCAATGGAAAAGAAGGCGCAGCGAATAATAGATGAATGGCTTTCAAACATAGCGGAGATTACGGAGATGGTAATCAGAGGGGAATTGAGAACGTTTTAAACTTAACCAACCCGCACGCGGATGGAACGCAAAACATAAACACATGATAAAATCGCAGATATACGTTGGGATTGCCTGCGTAACCTGTTTCATACTGGGCATAATGGCAGGCTATTTACCCGGCTATTACTCTGTTCAAAGCCAGGATGATGGTTTGACACAAGTTTCCACGATAGACGCGATACTCAACGGACTTTATGACGGTGTAATAACGTACGGCGATTTGAAGGATTACGGCGATTTTGGTATTGGCACTTTTGAAGGCTTAGATGGCGAAATGGTTGCGGTAAATGGTGATTTTTATCAAATTAAAGCTGATGGGGTGGCTTATCCCGTTGACGATGATATGACCGCGCCTTTCGCCTGCGTGCTCTTTTTTGATGCGGATTGCGAACTACCAGTCTGGGAAGGGACGAATTATACGCAATTTCAGGATTATTTAGAAGGCTCTATTAAAGAGCAGAATATTTTTCACGCCGTTAAGATGGAAGGCACTTTCGGTTATGTTAAAACCCGCAGTGTTCCGGGGCAAGAAAAGCCATATCCGCCGTTAGTTGAAGTTACTGCTAACCAACCCACCTTTGAATTCCACGATATTAAAGGCACAATAGTGGGGTTTTATTGCCCTGATTACGTAGAAGGACTGAATGTCCCCGGCTATCACTTGCATTTTATCACCGAGGATAGAACAGCAGGTGGGCACATCCTCGAATTTGATATTAACGACGCTGAACTATCCGTAGATTATACTTCTGAACTTCATATAATTCTGCCTAACACGGAAGAGTTTAATAGCTTGGATTTGACGAAGAGTAAAAAAGAGGAGCTGGAAGAGGCGGAAAAATGATGTGAGGCTGATTATGCTTATAAAAGATATAAAAAACTGTGAATATTTTAAAGCTTTGGATAATACAACCATCTGCGAACTTTTGCATCCCGCTAAAGAAGACGGAGATTTAGAAATTCGCTATAGTATTGCCCATGCAATTGTAAAGCCAGGTGAAACCACGCTGCCTCATAGATTAAAAACCTCGGCTGAGGTATATTACCTCCTGGAGGGAGAAGGCATAATGTTTATTGATGAAGAATCCGCGAAAGTTCATTCTGGTCAAGCCATTTATATTCCTCCAAACTCAAAACAGTATGTCCAAAACACCGGGAATTCTGATTTGAGATTCTTATGTATAGTTTATCCGATGTGGCGAGTAGAAGACGAAGAAGTATTGCAGATTTACAAAAAGATAAATCATACAGGAGGGGGAAAACACAGATGAACATGCAAAAAGATGCGAAAAGCAGTTCGTTGTATACCTATGTGGCAATCCTGGTTGTGCTCATATTATTAAACACAATTTTGGCTCGTTTCGGTGTAATCGCTCGTCCGATAGGTCTTGGGTGTTCGGGGTTATACTTCTCAGTTGCCTTCATGATCGCCTTTGCATTGTGGTTTGGCGGTTGGGGTGTGATTGCAGCGTATGTCGGATGCTTCATAG
>JAENXH010000115.1 GCA_016649585.1 Methanosarcinales archaeon | reverse complement strand
TTTCGTGACGCCCCCTTAGCGAATGTTCTCCGGCAAGATCTTTTCGATGTTCATATGCTTTCCGCTTATAACCTTTTCGTTCGTTCATTATCTACCGCCTCGATAAAGAACATTTTTGCGGTGTTTCGCCTAACTTCAGTATATCCGCAATATTGCGTATAACCCTCTCTATGGATGCACCACCTATCTCACCGATTCTCCATTCCCCCTTCCTTTTAAACCTCCCCCCAATCAGTTAACCGTTTTGCAACTCATACTGCACTGAGTACCGTTGTCACCAACGTTTTCATGCTAGAGACAAGAGCGATAGCGAGAGAAGAAAACCACCGTCAGAAATCCTCGCATTTAACTTGATAATAGCTTCTCCCGTGATCACAAGAAGGGCATATCTCCGGCGGCTCTCTTCCAAAATGGAGATAACCACATTCACGGCAAACCCACCAAACTTCTTCGTCTTTTTTGAAAACCGTGCCAGCTTCTACTTCTTTCAGTAATTTCTTGTACCGCTCCTCATGATGCGCTTCGGCATTGGCAAATGCCGTCAATCTCTCGGCTATCTCAGGCAAACCCTCTTCTTCTGCCACCCTGGCAAATTCCGGGTACATCTCTGTATATTCATAATTCTCTCCCGCAATTGCCGCTTTCAGGTTCTGGGCGGTACCACCGTAAACGGTTGGCGCTGCTGCCTCGACTGTTATCTCCTCCAAATTCCCGCCCAACTTCTGCTTCAGTTCCTGTATATGTTCAAACAGCCTCTTAGCATGCACCTTCTCATTCTCCGCGGTAATCAGGAAAAGCTCTGCAATCTGTTCAAATCCCTCATTCTTGGCGATTTTTGCATAGAACGTATACCGGTTTCTTGCCTGGCTCTCACCAATAAATGCCTTAGTCAAATTTTCAATTGTTTTTTTCATGATTTTCACCTCAGTTATTTAAGTTATAGTTCAGCCCTTTTTATATTCTATCATTCTCGTTGTCCCGTGGAGTCTCGAAATCACCCATTTTACAGCTCATGCTGCAAAGTTAGCATACCATTCCGGTCTCTCTGGCGGTTCCGTGCTCAGCATCTCCCGCCATTGCTCGTCCGTAAGCCTGTTTTGCATCGGCTGCTTAAATTCGTAATAACTCATTACTGGCCCGGCACCAATTAAAATCCTGCCGTCCGGAACCTTATAAGCGACGATAATCATATCAACATACCCGACACCTTCTTCCAGTACCTGTCGTGTATTTCCCTCGGTATGCACATCCGCAACGATAGTCGTCTTCTTCGCCTTGTCATCCACCTCGCTTATGACCGCGTTCAACTCGTCGCCGAAGTTCTCGATGAACTCGTAATCCTCCGCTGTCAATTCCTCATTTGCCAATTCCTTCTCTGACAGGACTACCAATCGTTCCAAAATCGTTTCTAAACGCTCTAACCGATATTTTGATGCATCATCCAGAACGTTCATGCTGTCCAAACCGTCATTGGTCATCCGTGTTAACGCGAGTAGTCTGTTGTAAAACTCAGGCACTGGCTCGACATATCCGACCACTTTTTTCTCTGGTGTAGGCATCGGCATCCCGGTTTCCGCCATCGTATAGCTCTGTTTCGCATACAGTATAGTATCATGCCGCAACTCAGTCCACGAAGCCAGTGCAGTAGTGAGCTCTTTATCCTGCCATGCCGTGGTTTGCATGAATGTCGGATACCCAGCTCCGTATTCTTTTAACAACGGCTGTAGCGTGAACAACCAGCTCCAATAAAGATTCCTATTCCAATCAGCATCGCTAAAAGAGTTAAATTCATCGTCTAATTCTTTATACGCCTTGTCATACCGCTTATAATTGGAATCGTCCAGCTCGTCCAGTAACTCTTTCGCACGATCAGAACCCAAAAGTGCCATGACATCCAAGCCGCGCGGAAATCCCCTTATTGGTCGCCCCGCGCCGGAAACAACATACGTAAATGGTTTTGGAGCTTTATCCCCTACGTAAACATCCGTATACGCACCGACCAGATTGGAAAACATGTACGAATCAGGAATGAACCGCTGCCCCATCAATCTGAATCCCTTTGAGTCTTCCAAACATTGGTCTGCCTGTTCAGGTGTAAAGGGCGGGAGAATAACACAATCTCCTGTTCCACCGTATATCTGTGGCGATCTATACTCAGCCAAATTCACCTTTAAATCCCCCACACTCTCTTCGGTTAACACAGTCTGCTCGAACGTTCCCGTAAACACAGAAATCATCGCTTCTCTGTACTCATACGGCCCTAAATCATCTGAAAGACCGACATAGAATGCGGTTACGGAATAGATTCTGTCCCACCTGTCTTGCAGTTCTTGACTTTCGGTAAATTCCGAGGTTATGAGCGCCGCACCCATGGTCTGTATTTTGGCGTCTTCAGCGGAAACTAAACCTTCAGGACCGCCTTTCAGCAAAAAGCTCATCCGCCCGTACCACATAAAAGCCTTAAAATAGTTTTTCAGCTTTTCGCTGCGCGTATAATGACCTCGTGGCACGTATTGTGAGTAATCCTCACTGTATCTGAAGATAGATGATTCCGCAAAGCCTGCGTGTTCTTCTATCAAAGCCAGTTCCTTCTCGACGTCCGATTTAACAAAATCAGGAACCTCAAACTTATACTTTTCCAAATCATCAGGTTCGAAATACGCGTCAGTGCATTCCCATTCATATTGACTTTGACAGACCTGCTCCTCCTTTGGCTGTAACAAGCTCAGTCCAACCGCGAAATAAGCAGCATTCCTTCTCGATGCTTCTTTTACATCACCACTACAACTGTTATAATCTTCTATTGAATCGTTCAGCAGCTCCAGACTGATTTCCCAGATCGTATCGTAAAACTCGCGTTCCTCAATTTGCCTCAGCGTTTCGTCAAATTGGATATGGTACAGATGCAAGAGCGAATCAGAAGTGATAAATATAGGTATATCGCGCTCCTTCAGCGTTTTATAAGGCTCTGTAATATCCTCCTCTTGCGGGTTGAGCGGATTGCTGATAACGACAAAACCGTTTGCTTCCAGCAGTTGTGAAGCATCCTCAGTTAACGTAATTTTGGTGGAGAAATCGTTGAAATTGTATATTTCGTCGGTTTGCAATGGCAAGCCATATTGCGACGTCTGTAACGTGACATTCAGAGCATTTAATGAATAATGTTCGATGAAACTTATCTCCTCCTCTGGTTGAACACCGGATAAATCAATGGATTCTGTTTGTAATGTGGAAAGTTCTTCTTCGGGAGGAAGCGGCGCTGGCTGCTCAACGCAACCAGCGGTTAAAACGATTCCTAAGATCAGTCCAATCAGGATAATGTTCTTGTTCATGTTTATCCTTAAAGTTTAGGAGTTTTTAAAACTATCGAAAGCTACAACTTGATTTGAAGTTATAGTTTAGTTCAGGAATTACTCCCTTTCGAAGGAGCCTTCCTCTTATCATACCACGCCAAGAAAAATTTTATAAATGGCTAACCCCCACTCACTTCATAGTGAAATGCTAAAAGTAAAGCCTCTGGCGTTTGATAGCTTTGGCGTGCGGTCTATGGCGACGTTCGTGGAGACCGATGACATCGCAGTGCTAATAGACCCTGGCGTATCGTTAGCGCCACGTAGATATAATTTGCCGCCACATCCGATAGAGGAGCAAAGGATGAACGAGCGATGGGCGGATGTAAAGGAACATGCAGCTCGAAGTGATGTCCTTATCGTTACACATTATCATTACGACCACCATGACCCAGAAGAGCCAGAGCTGTACGAAGGCAAAATCGTTTACATAAAGCACCCGAAGGAGAAGATAAACAAGAGTCAAGCGGGGCGTGCATCTTATTTCCTGAATAAGCTCAACGAACTACCAAAGTCTACAGATACTGCGGATGGAAATGAATACAAGCACGGGTCAACCACCATAAAATTCTCACCACCGGTTTATCACGGCACGAACCCCAAGCTGGGCTATGTCGTAGAGGTAAGTATCTCATGCGGCGGTGAGAAGATGGTATTTACGAGCGATGTTGAGGGGCCCTCTGTAGCTGATCAGACGGAATTCATTCTTCAAGAAAATCCTGACCGCCTGATATTAGACGGTCCGATGACGTACATGCTCGGCTTCCGGTATTCCCGGGAGAGTTTGGCATTGTCCATAGAGAATATAAACCGGATAATAACGGAGACTTCAGTAAAGAGCATTTTAGTCGAGCATCATTTCACGCGCGACCTGAAGTATAAGGAGCGGATACCGGAGGTGTACGAATGTGCAGCGGAGAACGACGTAAACGTGATAACCGCTGCCGAATACCTCGGACGTGACATAGAGTTGCTGGAGGCGAGACGAAAAGAGCTCTATCAGTAAGGGGCCAAACATCAAACTTTCTTTCACAAAGAAAGTTGGATCAAAGAAACTCAGATGATTTGGATTAATCCTTTTTCTAAAAGATTTGATGGATCAAAGAAATTTTATTCTTTCCACAGCCTTACCGCAGGGATCCAGTCATAATGAACTTTCCCATTTGCATCCTCAAATGAAGTGCACGTGATTGTTCCTCCAGTTGCATTAAATGGTGTTTCATGGATAATCCGAGGATAAGAGCCCGTAACAATTGTATAGTTGTAGGTGTGCCCAGCCTGTAAAGTAACCGATGGCGTAATGGTGACGTTATGCCAATCGTCTTTGTAGCCGTTCCATGTGCCGTTCGCTATCAACGTATCGTTTTCAAATAATTTGATAGACTCGGTATGTCCGCCTGTTCCAACACAGGGGTAGGTGTACAACC
>JAENXH010000114.1 GCA_016649585.1 Methanosarcinales archaeon | reverse complement strand
CATACTTGAAGACTATAAACTTAAAGCAATATCTTCTATTAGAGTAAGAACGCAGATAACATTGTAGGGGGATGAAAAAAACCTTCTCTTTTATTTTTATTATTCCTACGCGGGCACAAACTTCGTCCCGTAGTAAATTATTCCCCGCTCACCCTCTTCCCCTAATTTCCTGAACACGGCACGAACGCGCATCCCGGTGCTTATCGCTTCAGGCTCGCATATCACTTCAGAAAGCATACGAGGCCCCTCATCAAGCTTGATAATCGCTAAGGTATACGGTGTTTGTCGGCTAAGACTCCTTGGCGCTTGATAAACCGTGGTATAGGTAACCACCTCACCGGTCCCTTTGAATTTATGCAGCTCAATGATCCCTTTTCGCCTGCACTCTGGACAGACAGAACGTGGGGGGAAGAAGAAGCTCCCACAATTCGTGCAGTGCGTACCTTCTAAATTATACCGCGATTCCTGCTCCCGCCAGAATTTTGCCGTTGACGCCATTTTTTCTTCTACATCTTTTCACTCTGCAATCATAAAGACCTAACCGCCTTTGACATGTGCATGAACATTTCTTCTATATGTATCATGGTATTAATAGAAGTGCATAGTTTCAAATCCGCTTCGCCTTCGTATACCACAAGCCGTGCGAATAGTTTCGATTCATCGTTCGTCATCGTGCGCTTCATCTTCCTTCGTAACGATTCGTGTATCTCAGCTAAAAGTTCTTTTCCGCCTATTCGCTCTTCTCGCATTAAAAATTCTAATCGCGCTCTCAGATCTTTATAACGTCCGTCAAATGCCAAATCGATCAACTCCTCTGCTTTCTTTCTTTGAAAAAACGCATTCTGCGCAACGTCCTCTATCCTCTGGTCATTAATCGTTGGCGCTGACGACGCTGCTGCTTCCAGTATCGTTATCGCAGCGCAGGCATCTCCTCGCGAATACTCCTTGAGCGTTTTTAAACCCCTATCTGTAATGTTAACCCCTTCTTCATCGGCTATTGACCGCATCAACTGCTCCATTGCACCGCTTTTATCCAACGACCTGAAGTGAAGGTTCAAGCATCGGGACCGTAGAGCAGGGATGATACCAGCAGGTTTCGTGGTAGAGAAGACGAATCTGCAGGTCTTGTTGCTCCGTTCCATAATCCTTCGTAACGCTTGCTGTGCATTTACGGGAAGTAAATCGGCGTTACTGAAAAATAATAGTTTGAACGAGGCATTTATGGGTGACAGCGCTGCATATTCCCGTATCATCTCCTTAAAAATGATGAGCGCAGATTTCTGCTCGTTATAAAAGAATTTGAATCTCTTGTTCTCTTTCAACCATTTTTTACCCTGTTCAACGAAATCTGCCGTTTCGATATGCATGAGGTTCTCATCGTAGAACTCACCGTAGAGTTCCTTTGCTAAGGCATAAACCAGAGATGTCTTACCGGTTCCTTTTGGACCCCAGAGCACGAGATTTGGTATTGTTCTCTCCTTGACAAATCCTTGTAGCCGTTTCACCACCTCGTCGTGCCCCACGATCTCCTCTAACCGCTTCGGTCTGTATTCTTCAGTCCACATACAACTTTTTCTCTAAAGAGAAAACCTTGACTAAAAGAGAGTTTTTTCAACACTCTCTTTCTAAATTTATATGAAGCTCCTACCTATCACCGGCGTTCTTCAATCCGCGTAGCCCGATCTAATGCTAAACCCAAGGCTTTGAAAATCGCTTCTATCTTGTGGTGTTCGTTCTCGCCTTTTGCGGATATGTGAATAGTGAAGTGCGCATGCGTGGCAAAGGAATTGATGAAATGTGATATGTTCTCAGTGCTAATATCCTCCACTCGTTCTTTATCGAAGTCCGCATCGAAGACGGTATAGCTCCTTCCTATACCTCCTATTCCCCCTATATCCACTGCACAATCTGCAATAGACTCGTCCATGGGGATCGTTGCAGAGCCAAACCGCACGGTCTTTTCTCGTTCCTCGGATTCCGCTTTCCCAAGTGTTTTTTTAAACGCTTCACCTAAAACGATACCGGTATCTTCTATGACGTGGTGGCTCAAGTCCCCTTCTGCCTTCACAACCAAATCAAAAAATCCGTGCCGCGCAAACGTAGCGAGCATATGGTCAAAGAATTTTATCGTTGTGTTTATGTCTGTCGTTCCCGTACCATCAAGGTTCAACTCCACCCCGATAGTCGTTTCTTTTGTCCTCCTTTTTAAGCGTGTCGTCCTCATTTTTGGTTCACACCTAACCTAACCTACCTTACCTTTCTTTGGAAAAGAAAAGGGTTTGTTTATATTTAAAAATAGATGGTGTACTTCTTAAAGGTGAATAACGTATGGACGAGGCGAAGTTCATTGGAAGAGGAAAAGCGAAGGATATCTATCAAAGACCCAACGGTGATATCGTCTTCGTGTTTACCGACCGGGTTACTGCATTCGACGGTATAAAAAAGGCGGAATATAACGATAAAGGTGCGATTTGCTGTAAACTATCCTGCTTTTGGTTTGAGAAGCTCCAGGCAGAAGGGATAAAAACACACTTCAAGGAATATGTGCCTCCAAACATGTTAGTGGCAGAGGACGTGAGTATCTTGCCGGTGGAGGTCATAGCACGGAACTTTTTGTATGGCTCTTTATGGAAACGGTACAAGAAAGGCGAGGTCGAAATAAACACCGAGTTTATTCCAGAGGACGAGAAGAGCGAAGGAATGCCACTCGAAAAAAGTTATGTGGAATTCACCACCAAATTTGAACGTGTTGACCGGCCGATAACGGAAGAAGAGCTCATAGAGAGTGAATGGATGACCAAGAGCGAAATAGAGCATTTAAAGATGGAGACAATAAAGGTGGGTGAAATAATGAGTCCTTATTTGAGCCAAAAGGGGATAATTCTTGCGGATTTCAAGCTGGAGTTTGGACGGAGCAAAATGAGTGGTGATATTCTCCTTGCAGACGAGGTGGGCACACCGGATGGGTGCAGGTTCTGGGATAAAGAAGCATATGAGCGAAGGGGCGAGATACTCAGCTTGGAT
Organism: Methanosarcinales archaeon; assembly: GCA_016649585.1. Classification (GTDB taxonomy): domain Archaea; phylum Halobacteriota; class Syntropharchaeia; order Alkanophagales; family Methanospirareceae; genus JACGMN01. The sequence goes on along the minus strand of JAENXH010000114.1, from coordinate 1,810 downwards.
AAAGACGTTTTTAGACAAGAAAAAGGCGATCTTTCAGAGGTCTATCGTGAGGTGTACAAGAGGATTGTGGATTAAGTGCCTGCTAAGTAAGAAATCTAAAAAGTTTGTAAGAGTATGTAGTCTACATGAATAGAATTTATATACTGTATCACGGATCGTTTGGGGAGCTGGTAACAGGTCATCTGGCTAATAGTGGATTTGCAGATCGGATTGTTTGTCTATACGACCTGAAATTAACGTCCGTATCGCTTGACGAGCCTGAGAACGACCTGCCAGAGGACCTGCCACTCTGCGAATGCGATCTTCTATTGGTGCTCGGGATACTCCCAAAGGCCGGCGACCTTATACCGATCATAGCGGAAAGAACAGGGGCAAAGTCTGTTCTGTGGCCTATTGAGGACCCGAACTTGATACCTGAAGGTAAATATTCCATTGAAGAGGAACTCACAAAGAAGAACATACATATCGAATTTCCTGAACCGCTTTGCTCATTGGAAACGAGCGAGAATGCGGAGATAAAATCTTTTGTTGAAGCTTTCGGTAAGCCTGAGTTTGAGCTACGAGTTAATGAGAAGAAGAAGGTAATCGAAAGCGTTAAGGTTCTGAGGGATACTCCCTGCGGTTCCGCATCAAAAGTTGCCGCGAAGCTGGTGGGGATGTCATACGAGAATATGAAATCGTTCGAGGAGCAGGTCATGCAGATGCACGATAACGAGTGCGTGGCTTACATGGGTCCGGAACGACCAGTAATGCAGCAGGCCGGTAGATTGCTTGCTGATGCGATAAAGGAGGCGTTGAAAAAAATCCCAATGTGAAATAAGCCCTTACAGGGCTTGCGGGGTCGTGGGGCAGTGCCCCACACTACCAAATATCAGCTAAACTTTTGTCCATTTGCTTCTTTCAGATACATTGTCATGATAAAATCCTTCTTTTTCTATTTTAGAGGTTGTCGTGAATTTTCGAGCGCGATTTCTTCTACGCGGTCAGTGGGGCAAGGGTGGGAAGTGGTAGAGAAACATATATCGGGGCAGAAGGGTTACGAGAAGACAGATACTGTACCGGTGGTTGTGATAGATGAAGAAAAGGAAAAAGCGCACGAAACCTGATACATAACGCTTTATAACAAATTTTTATGGTTAAAGTCCAAATATCTTATGCGTGTGTAAAACAACTTTGTAGAATAGATGATTATAAAGTTTATATAATCTCCGTGATATATATTAATGTTAATTAATTACTGGAGTGAAATGATATGAATCTAATCAAAAGTATTGGAATTAAATATTTTCGCTCAATATACCATGTGCGCCTAAAAAATATTAATGATTTAATAATTCTTTCAGGGGTAAACGATGTAGGGAAGTCAAATATACTCAAAGCTCTAAATCTATTTTTTAATGATGAAACGACTTGGAATAAAGAACTTGAATTTGAAGACGATTTTTCACGTCGGCGGCTTTCTGAAGTACGGAAAGAGTCTATCAAGGGCAAACAATTTATACAAGTTTCAATAGAATTTAATCGCCCAAAAACCTATAAAAATAGCTTGCCTGCCAATTTCAAGGTTACTAGAACTTGGTTCCGGGAAAATTTCGTGACTGAAACAAATAACTTGGAACCTTTAAGTAAAAAAGGAAAACTTCCTAGGAGTTTAAATACTGCAAAGCGTTTTTTACCGATATTTCTAAATAGAGTTCATTTCGAGTATGTTCCTGCGATAAAAGATAAGGCATATTATTATGATTTGCTATCTCGTTTACAAGATACCATATTGGATATTAAAACGAATGTATATCCTGAAATCTCTCAA
>JAENXH010000113.1 GCA_016649585.1 Methanosarcinales archaeon | reverse complement strand
ATCATACACCTTCAGCCCGTTGACATTGTGCAAAACGTAATCGAACCCGTTATGCGTTACCACGATTGGCTTACTTACCGCCCACGCCTCGAGTGCAACGATTCCAAACGGCTCGTTCCGCGATGGGATGCAAACCAGATCGCACGCCTTGTATAAATTTACGAGATCGGCATCCGGGACGTAGCCTAAGAAACGACAGGCGTGCTGAACGCCAAGCTCCCAAACTCTGTGTTCTAAACCGCTTCTCATGTGCCCATCACCGGCGAAAAAGAACTTTGTATGAGGATTTTCCGCTAATACTGAGGGAACGGCTTCGACCAACAAATCGGGCCCCTTCTGGACCACCATTCGACCCACAAATAGACAGATAGGGTCCATAACGCCTACGCTCTGCCATCTTTTAACGTTCCACGTGTCAATTTCCCTTTTGAATTTCTGGAGTGAGATGCCGTTAGGTAGTATCGTGACCTTTTGGTCCTCGAACTGATAGATCCTCTGCGCTTCCTTCTTTATGTTTTCTGAGGCAGCTATTATTTTATCGGCGATAAAACCGCCGTACCATTCCAAATTCCGGATATCCCATGATTTGCCCCCGTAAAAGACATTGCCACATCTCCCATACTCGGTTGAGTGGAGGGTAAAAACCGTTTTCTTATCTCGAGCATTTTTTATCTCCGAGAGTGCATTCACCGTCATCCAATCATGTCCGTGAATGATCTCAAATTCGCCGACGGCCTTCTCAATTCGGAAGAAGTGGTACGCGAACGAGCGGCACATGTTGTTCATCTCCTCGATAAAATTCGGCTGGAAGTCGAACGGGCAGCGATGATAATGCACACCATCTATCATCTCGTACTGCTCCTGGCCGTTTCCTATCCTGGTGAAGACGTGCACGTCATTTCCCAATCGCTGAAGAGCCGCCGAGAGTTCAGTTACGTGGGGTGCGATGCCACCGACAGCAATCGAATGCAATGACTCCCAACCAAACATTGCTATTCTCACTTTCTCTCCCCCCCTCTCTCTATCCCTTTAGCGGGGTGGAAAAATTCCGATAGCTGGTCGTATCGCTCGTTGATGATCTCCTCAAACTCATTTGGTGTTTCTCTGATTCGGTTCGCTGTTTGTTTATCACCAAGATATTCGATCCACGAAGCAAGCCAGCGTGCGTCCTTTTCAGTGAACAAATCAAGGTTATCCTGCAATTCTTGGAAGTTCTCTATAAATACGGTATTCTTACTACCGCGAATCAGGAGATATGGATTCTTCCCCATGGGCGCAAAGAGAAGCATTGAGAGTCTAAATAATTCCTTCTTCTTCAATTTTATCCAGGTTATAGCCTTTTCCCTCCCTATTTCCTCTTCAGTCATGGCCATTTCTATTCTCCGTTCAATTCAGCGATCCTTTCTCGGATCATGCCCACCAATTGATCTCGCGAATCTTCATGCTGCAGTCTTGCAACTTTGTTTGCAAGCTGCACGTCTCCAAGTAAATTGCGAATCCAATCTGCAAAATCGTTGTAAATGAGATAAGGAATGATCCCCTCGGTCTCTGTCGCACCCCAGAGATGATAATCTATCGACCTCGGGTCCACCGTTTTCACGATCTGCACGAACTCATCGAGTTTGTGAGCAACAAAACCAGTATGAACGACTTTTCCTTTTTTACACATGTTGAAGTAAAACGCCTCTTCCTCTGACACGGTGCGTAATATCCGCTCCTCCTTTTTCCTCTCTATTCCATGCCCATCTCCACCATTCTCGACTTTGACGAATCTTTTAAGGATGTTATCCACAGTTGAGCTGTCTGGTATGACAACAAATGGCCATATCGTACCGTTAAGAACGCTCACGTCCCTTCCAAGTATGCAGTGAGCGCCAATGGTAGCATCCCTTATACAAGCAGCTTCACCGATCATCGTGCCTTCACCGACGAAACACTGCTCCAAACTCGAATTTTTGCCAACGTCGACATCTTCAAATAAAACCGTATGAGGCCCTACCGAGCAGCCTTCTTCCAGAACCACTCCATTGCCGATTACTGAAGGACTATTTATTCCCGAAGAGTCGATCTCTACATTTTGGCCGATGACCACGTCCGTTCGCATTTTGTCCAACATCCACTCCATCGCTTGCAAATATCCTCGCGGTTGCCCGACGTCAGCCCAGAATTCCCCTTCCTCCAGCTCGTAGCCAAACATCTTGCCCTTTTCCTTGCTGTGGAGCATGTGGAAGAGATCCTTAGCGAAGTCAAACGGTATTCCTTCGGGCACAAATGCCAGTGCTTTAGGGTCCACTACGTAAATCCCGGTGCTCGCCAAATCGCTAAAACATTTGCCCCTGCCGGGCCTCTCGTGAAATCTGCTGATGCAGCCGTCGCTCTCCAGCAGTGCAATACCATAATTCCACGGATCTTCAACACGCGTTAACGCGATCGTTACCAACCCGCCAGCTTCGTAATGGAAATCGATCAATTTTTGCAGATCCAAATCAGTGATGTTATCGCCCTGTATCACCACAAACGGTTCCTCTTCCTGCTCCATTCCCGCATTCTTCACCGATCCTGCAGTCCCAAGCGGGTATTGCTCTAGGGGGAACGATAGAGGTACATCTTCTCGCCCCCTGAAGTGCTCCATAATTATCTCGCGAAGAAAGGTCGTTGTTACCACGATATTCTTCAACCCGTGTACGCATAGGTACTCAACCACATGCTCCAGCACGGGTTTATTCACTAACGGGATCATTGGCTTCGGTTTCGTGAATGTCAGCGGCCGAAACCTGGTCCCAAACCCTCCCGCTAAAATTACGCCTTTCATCCTTCTTTCATCGCCTCCCCTTTTTAAGACTTACTTGAGTTGAAGTAGGGCATAGCACGCAGAAAAAAGGGTTTGAGAGCCTTTGTGAATAATTGAGATAAATCTGAAAGTTATGATAATGATAGGGAAAAAATGTTAGGTATTGTCTTTTAATATTTATGTGTGATACTATATGTGATAGGAATGATACGAAAAAACATCTCCATGTATGAGAAAGATTTGGAGAAGTTGGAGAGATTATTGGAGAAGAACGAAGGTAATCTCAGTGCGGTAGTACGGGAAATTATTGATTTCTTTGATTTCATGCAAAGAAAATTTGGGAGCCTTGAAGAGGCAAAGAAAATAGAAAGGAGAGTTAAAGGCATATGCATCCCTAATACTCTGCTGATTTGGTTTCTTAAGTATACGGAAGGATGTCTCCCAGATGAGGCTGAGGCTGGTTGTATAGAGGAGATCATGGCCATCAAATCCATGTCTGATCTTGCAGATCTTGCAGATTTTGGGTTTCCAGTAGCGATTAAAATAGATGCTGATGATGAGCAAAATCCTTCAGAAGTAACGATTCAAATATCTGGTGAACAAATGCAAAAAGAGTTCATTGCGAAAATCACCTCGTGTTTCCTCACCATGAACAGGGGAATGGTAGTGAAGGATATTCATCGAGATGCTGCATCCATCACCGTGAAGCTGAAGAGTCGTGGGGAAAGTGAAAGCGAAGCGAATTATAAAATGATGAGAGAGAGTTTGATCACTCACTTCGGCGAGCGGCATGTCATGATGCAAGAGATCTTGCAAAAACCGTGGTTTTGGAATTCGATGATAAATACCACTACTGACTGGGGTGATGTACAAAGGCATAAGTATCCGAAGATTTATAGATAACAATTAATTAATTTCAGAGCTCGTGTTTCGGATCTCCGGTCGAGATATATTGAGCAACTACGTTTACAAGAGACTTCGGATAACATCCATCACCTGCTCCCTCTGAAGTTTAATTGCGTCAATATCAATGCCTTTATCCACTGCGACGAGGAATATAAACTCTCCACTTTTTTCCGTTACTACCATACCACTGTCAGTCTTCGCTCCTATCTCTACCACATCACCCATTTTAAGCAGTTTTGTGCATTTCTCCGCCGTCCTCGCCATCATCGCAACCACTGGTGATAACGGTGACAGCTCCTCTGTTTTACGCTTATTTGCAAATCCCACCAGTACTCCGCTCTTGGAGATCACAGCAGCGGCATTTACTCCTTCTCTCTCCACCAATTCCTTCAGGGGAAGCTCAAGTTCTGTGGTATTCAATTTTTTCTTCACCGCATATGCTTATTATCCCTTTTCCCACTAAGTATAATCCAACTATCAGTATGACCCTTGTAAGTGCCAAAAGAGCCCTCCCTATGGGGATTAACTCGTATAAATCAGCATAGGTATAATATGCCCTATAGGGAGCGATAGCAGCCATCATCAAACCTGAAATAGCTATTATCGTAAATCCTCGCTTAAGTATGGTAAGATTGATCTTCTTTTGCGCGGCGATTGCCATGCTAAATATAATAATACCCATGACCATGTTGACAAATTCCACGGCAGTTGCGCTATCTAGCGTCATCGTTACTTTTACCCTTATTTTCCCTTTCTTTATATATCTATCATTTATTAATGAGAATTTTGATTTACTTCTATTTATGACCCCCTTGTAACCTTCAAACCATTTTTTCAGTTTTGGCACGTATTCTTCGGATTTTTTACCGCCTAACAGGCTAATTCTCCACCTTTTCTCGCTTTTTGTCGATAGCTACCGCTAAGCTAGACGATTCCCTGCTTCCTGAGCGTGAAGAGCTGATAGAGGTTAAAGCCAAAGGCGGTGAAGATTATCTTTACGTTCACCCTCGGCACCGTGGTGACCAGCACGTGTCCGGAGTTGAATACCCGTTTAATTACTGCATAGTGCCGCTCAACGGGCGCCCTCTTCTTGCTGATTCTGAGATTCCGCAATTTATCCATGATGCCGAGCGGATGATCCCGAGCACCTCGTTTCATCCTGTCTCTTATACACATCTGACG
>JAENXH010000112.1 GCA_016649585.1 Methanosarcinales archaeon | reverse complement strand
TCCTTATCCGCCGCACCACACCCTCCAAGAGCGCAGCGTAGTCCTTGTCCAGCCCCGTGATGTTCACGATGTCCAGGGTGTGTGTCGGGCCGCCCAGCCAGTCGAGAGTGAAATAAACGTGCCCCCAGGACGTCCCATTCTTCGGCTGGATCCCTCGCACGCCCTTTGCGTTCTTGTCGCCGTAATAGCCCTCGTTGTGGAAATCAATGGCAAAGTCTTGCGGCGTGTCTGGTATCTTCAGCAGAGGGAGAAAGACCGAATTGAGCGCTCTAAAGGACGCGAGTATCTCCTCGATGCTGTTCGCGGTTTTTATGTAGCTGAGTACGGTATCGGCACAGGGGACAGAAGCCTCTGGCATCTTCCGCCTCAGCTCGTTTGCCGCCGCTTCGGGCGAATTATTCGTCGAAGTAGCTGCATACGCAATCACGTTGAGCGCCTCTTGCTGGCTGTACTCTGCTCCTTCAGGCACAGCAATTATACCACCATTCCAGTGTAATAGCTCAGAGAGCATCCCCCAAAAAATCGGTGGTGCCCTCGCAAATCCCTAAATCACCCAAACTCTTCATACACTGATTCATTTGTCCTCTATTTTGGAGAGGATGTGGTTCTTATAAATCTCTTTCGGAAGTGGGGGCTTTCGGAAGTACTGAAGATATAGAAAGGTATAAATGCTAAAATGCGTTTATGAGAACTATAGGGCGGAGTTTCTAATGACAATCATAAAAAAGGAAAAGCCAACCATAGAAGCAACCTTAAATGGCCCTTATGCCGTTAGAGATCTTAAAACGTTCAAAACTTCCAGTGGAGAATCCATAAAAACGGAACCGGAAATGTGGCTTTGCAGATGCGGTAGATCGTCTCATAAACCATTCTGCGATAGGACACACGAAAAGGTAGGATTTTCGAGTGATAAACTCGAAGGTCGAGTGCCTGATAGACTGGATGATTACGAAGGCAAAGAGATGACGATTCACGATAACCGGGGCGTGTGCTCTCATGCCGGCTACTGTACCGACAATTTACCGTCTGTATTTATAATGGGAAAGGAACCCTGGATCGATCCCAACGGTGCCAGAGCAGAAGAAATCGCACGTGTGATCAAGATGTGCCCGTCGGGCGCACTCAGTTATACGAAAGATGGTGTCCTTTACAAAGACCAGGATCGCGAGCCTGCAATTACACTGAGTAAAAATGGGCCGTATCGAGTCGTTGGTGGCCCTGAACTCAATGACGTGAATAAATCAACGCCCGAATCAAAAGAGCATTACACACTGTGCCGATGTGGCGGCTCCAAAAACAAGCCATTTTGTGACGGGACGCATTGGTATATCAATTTCACCGACGAGGAACGAATACCTGACTATTTTAAAGAGAAAGGCCGCGAGAAAGGGACAACACGGTACCGCTGTAACGTTTGCAATATGTTCGAATACGATGAGACAAGAGGCGATTCATCTACCAACATTAAGCCGGGCACGAAGCCCGAAGATTTCCCGGATGATTGGCGCTGTCCCATTTGTGGCTCTGATAAAACGCATTTAGTGTCCATAAAAGAAGAACCGAAAATTGAGGAGCACGAAAAAGAAGTAACGTGTCCTCAGTGTGGCGCAAAAACGAAAGTAACTGTCTTTCATCCTGCAAGGGTTGATATCACCAAATATCTGGGAGAGTGGGAACGGGAATCAGACGATTTAGAGACCCATATGGCTGATATACACCGGATATCGGTAACTGGAGAATCGATCATCGAACCGATGCGCACAGCAAAGCCGGTAGTCTCCTGGGACGATATCCTGATAACGGGTGCTCAACTTGCGAAAATCCCGTTGAACGCGGACGCACCGGTCAATACAAGGACAATCATAGGCCCGAAAGCAAAGCATCCATTGATTATCGAGACGCCGATTTATGTGACGCATATGTCGTTTGGCGCATTATCACGCGAGGTAAAAATTACGCTCGCAAAGGGGAGTGCCGCTGTTAAAACCGCGATGTGCTCTGGAGAAGGTGGCATCTTACAGGAATCGTTTGAAAGTGCATACAAATACATCTTCGAATACGTGCCTAACCGGTACAGTGTTACCGACGAGAACCTCAGGAAGGTGGATGCAATCGAAATTAAGATAGGGCAATCGGCGAAGCCTGGCATGGGCGGGCATCTGCCTGCGGAGAAAGTAACGAAAGAAATTGCTGAAATAAGAGGCTTTCCTGAAGGAACGGACATTGTGAGCCCCGCGCATTTTGACGATATAAAAACAAAAGATGATTTGAAGAAGAAGGTTGCTTGGCTCCGGGAGAAATCGGGCGGCAAGCCAGTTGGAGTTAAGCTCGCAGCAGGCAACATTGAAGCTGACTTAGACGTTGCCGTGTATGCAGAGCCGGACTTTATCACGATCGATGGCCGGCCGGGTGCAACGGCAGCGGCACCGAAATTTGTTAAGGATGCCACTTCAGTACCCACTATTTTTGCGTTATTCCGAGCACGTAAGTTCTTGAATGAGCGAGGAATAAAAGACATATCACTCGTAATCACTGGTGGCCTCCGGGTTTCCTCGGATTTCGCCAAAGCATTGACCTTAGGTGCGGATGCCATTGCCATCGGTACTGCAGCCTTAATGGCGTGTGCATGCCAGCAATACAGACTCTGCGATACCGGAAACTGTCCGGTAGGAGTAACCACGCACAATCCTGAGTTACGGGAGCGATTGAACATAGATATCTCCGCAAAGAAATTAGAAAACTTCTTGCGCGTTTCCACAGAGGAATTAAAGGATTTTGCACGGCTCATTGGGAATGACGATGTGCATAACCAGAGTATTACTGATTTGTGCACGGCAAACTCGGAGATTTCTAATTACACGGATATTAAGCACGTTTAACAGGAGGTATAGTGAATGAAAAAAACGATTCGGATTGAACCGCATGTCGATTCGATCATCATGCCCGAGAACCTGCGTGTGGGTTTGATGGTTGCGGAGCAACGCAAAAAATGTCAAAAAGTAAAGTGTGACGCGGAATACTATGGGTTCGGATTTGGGCAGTCGCCTTTTCACGTGCCTGAACCGATTGCACGTGCATTGGCAGGGAATACAGAAAAAGGGCATTATTCTGATGCCGAAGGGATCTATGAGCTGAGACAAGCAGTTGCCGGGTTCAACGAGCGACATTTCAAGGTGGATGTTGACCCCTCGGAGGTCATCATCGGTCCTGGCACAAAACCGTTGATTCACATGGTTTTTGATATTGTTCGAGGCGATGTGATAATCCCCTCACCGTCTTGGATTGGATATTTCCCGCAGATAAAACTGCTGGACAAACATTTTCACACTTTCTATATGAAACCAGAATTCTGGTACAAAATCCAGCCTGAGGATTTAGATGCATTTCTCTCAGAGATTCATAGGGAGCAGCATATACTGGTGCTCAATAACCCCCATAACCCAACAGGAGCGTTATATTCGGAGAAAGAGCTCAAAGCCATTGTCGAAGTGTGCCGTAACCATAATACCTACGTTCTCGCAGATGAAATCTACGCACTCACAACATACCACTTTGAGCGGTTCACGAGCATGCGACGTATTTATCCCGAGGGCGCCTTTGTCACCAACGGGCTCTCCAAGGACAGATCGTCAGGTGGGTACCGCTTAGGCTCGTGCATTCTGCCCGAGGATTGTTCGGAAGACTTGAAAGAGGACTTTAGAAAAGTAGCGGCAACCGTGTATACCAACGTCTCCACACCCACCCAGTATGCCGCGATAACGGCGTACGAGCCGAACGAAGAGATAGAGGCGTATTTCACCGTAACACGGGAAATTCACCGGATAATAGGACAGTTCATGAGTGCCGAATTCAATACCATCGCGGGTATAACGGCAACCGTTCCTGAGGGAACGTTCTACTTTTTTGCTGATTTTAACGAGCTCGCAGAGGATTTAAGAAGGAAGGGTGTGAGTACCTCAAATGACCTGGGTAGATCGTTGATCGCGCATCCGCACCATATTGCCACCGTTACGGGCGATGCCTGTATGCTAAGACCTGACGATTACGGAGCACGGATAGCTTTTGTCGATTACGATGGCAAAGAAGCATTTGAGAAGTTCAAAGAGAAGCCGCCCAGAACCACATCAGAGGAAGAAGCATTCGTCAGGGATAACGCGCCAAGGATGATCGCAGGCGTCGAGGCGCTGAAGATGTATGTGGATGAGATAAAAAAGAGATGATCCTCTCCCTACCGGGCTTCCAATCTTCAGGCTATAGAGAAGATTCTCCACTCCACTATCTTTTTCTATAGATATTTTGAAAAAACCCAAAATCATAAGGATACCCACAAAAGTATATAGAGAGTGGTGTGATACAAGCAGTAAATCAAAATTCTCTGGGGTAAAAGCCCACTTACTACACTAAACATTGATAGTAAGTGTAGTGAGTGTAGTACGCTATAGAGCCCTCTCCGTCGTCCGTTGGCGTGTTTTTTAAAAAGTAGTAGTTGTTGGCTTTTACATAAAAAAGCCATCAACTACATCTTAAAATATACACAATAATCTGCATCATTTGTAACTGAGCCCGTAGCGCCGTTAATAAAACCATCAACTACCTGTTTTTGGTACTCAACTACTAAGGTTTTGTATAGCTAACTTTCTCTGATTATGGGTAACGTCTATGACTAACCGAGATAGCTATTTTTGAGATGGCGCCTTCTCCGCCTTCCGTTTGGGTGTTTTTTAAAAAGACTAGTTGTCGGCTTTTTACTAGTTGTCGGCTGGTTTTCGACTAGTTATCGGCTTTTAAACCGATAACCATTTTTAAAGTGCATTTCTCAGTAGGTCCCGACTGTAACTGATACAAATTTCTACATCATTCAGAATCATATCCAAGCATCATTTACAGAACAAGGGTGCTAGCTAGATTGATTATGGTGATGTAGTAAC
>JAENXH010000111.1 GCA_016649585.1 Methanosarcinales archaeon | reverse complement strand
ACTCGGGTGGCAAGGGCACAGGCACTGGAGCCGGGCTCGCAATCGTGAAACGGATAATCGAGGTGCATAACAGTAGAATCGGGATCGAATCAGAGAAGGGTAAGGGATGCACGATTTGTTTTACGCTGCCGGTGGTGTGAGAGGAGCAGCTCTTAAAAAGTGAAGAGTTTTTCTATTCTATACCTGCTAAGAGCTTAAAATATATTTGTTTCACAGCTCGGAGACTAAAATGGTATCTTCGAATCCCTTTTTCCGCACAATTTTTTTGAGCTCGATATCGAAAGATAAGAACTTCAAATCTTCTCTGAGCGAAATCGCATAAAGCAAGCAATCTATGAAGCCAATATGCCCGGCTCTCCTCAACTTCAAGGCGTCGAGAAATATATCTGCATCCTCGGCGACTCTTTTATAACTACGTTCTATGCTCCGCAAACCTGTCTCAACGGTCTCTGTCCATTTCAATCGCAACTTTTTGCCTTTCGAGGGATGTTAAAACCCACAAGCATTCGAGAACGCTGAAGTTTGAGTAAGTAGTAGAACTCATTTTCTTTCAGACTTTCGAGAGTTTCTGCTGCTCCTGCTACCTCAACACCCAGAGAAGGCAGCAAAAAGGAAGTGTCAAGAAGGATTCTCATATCTGCTCTGCTCCTCCACGCTTATTTTTTCCACCTCTTCAAAACTGACAGATGCAAACTTCTTCCCGACTCTCACCGTCGCTTCTTGATTCATAATCGCACCTGAATTTTTTCTTTTATTTTTTATATATTATATCTTGGATGGACATCGAACATATTAATTTCCATTATTCGGGATATCACCGAGCGCAAGCGTGTAGGCGGAGAAGGAACAAGAACGTCTCCTGAAAGAGCGTGAAGCAATTACGACCAGATTCCACAGCGCCAACTGGCTCCTATCCTCATAGTTCCAACTCGAATTTCGGCAAGCTAAGGCTTACCTTGTTCTTACCGTATCATGTATCCTTTATGCATAAATCATGTATCAAAAATCAGGGCTATACAACTCCATCACCTTGTATAAACCACCTTTATTATATCGTTGTCTTCCAATGCGTGTTTTTCACCCAGTCGGAGTTTCGTCCTCGCATTTACAGCATAAAGAAAACTCTCCCCGATGTCAGAATGAACCGAGAAAGCTAAGTCTCTGGCGGTGCTCCCTCTTTTCAAAAGAAACGCATCTGGCAGGATTCTCCCTACAGAGTCACTGAACTTATGCTCGTCCTCCACCGGATACGCAACTACGTAATCTAACAAATCAAACACCACATGATTTATGATATTCTGAACACCTGTGCCGCCGCCATACGCATGAATAAACTCTCTTATCCGTTCCAGTCCTTTTCTCTGCTTTTCCGTGACTTCATGAGCAATCTCAAAATCTGAATCGCCGGGCAGATAGGTTATAATCTTGTTCTTTGCGGCAGTTCTCAAAGCAAGTTCGGCCTCCGCAGAGCAGGGAATCACCAGCTCTTCATCCTCGCTTTCGCTTTTGTCTTTCAGTTTCTTTATGTTCTCTTCAGGCGCAATATCAGCTTTGTTCGCCGCAATAAGCATTCTTTTACTCCGGTTTATTATAGCATAAGCTAAATTTTTCAGGTCCTCATCAGTCCACGACCTATAGTTAGCCCTGTCTAAACTGCGGGATTCTAATAGAACCATCTTTATTTGCTCTTCCGTTACTCCAACACCCGCTAATTGTTCAGATAGCAACCGCTCTATCTTCGTTCCTTCCAATTCAGCCTTTCGCTCCAGTTTCCTCCAATTCCGCTTTATTATCCCGTACACCCACAGATTCAACTCAGTTTTGAAGAAATCAACATCTTCGAGTGGGTTATGACTCCCGATGTCCACCACATTGCCATCCACATCCGTTCCTCCTGATGCGTCTACAACATGTATTATCGCTTCTGCCTGCCGGAGTTCGTCTAAAAATTCGTTCCCTAAACCCCTTCCTTCATGTGCACCCCTGACCAGACCCGCAACATCTAAGAGCCCCACAGGTACGAAACGATACCCATCAATGCAATTTCCACACCCTTCTCCTCCTATCGCCTGCTGAATCGCTTCTTCTTGGCACGGGCATTTCACCTTCACGTATGCAATCCCTGTGTTGGGTGCGATGGTTGTGAACGGATACGCGGCTATTTCAACATCTGCGAGTGTAGAAGCCTTAAAAAAGGAGGATTTTCCGGAATTCGGCTTCCCGGCTATCGCTATTGTTATCATTTCTTCTCATTCATTCATCAACCGCAATCGTTTCTAACTGACTTACTATGCTCCACACCAGCGCCCTTGTATGGGAAGGAACGTTCGGATTGGCGGTTAGTTCATCCAAATCAGAGATTACGGTTGCCACTCGCACTGCCAGTGGGTCATCGCCATTCAGCAGCTTATTTTTTACTGCACTCGTTGATCTCCTTATGTTTCTCGGAACCGTAATATCGCCCATCAGCTCTTCAAGCATCTCGGTGCATTTCTTCACGATTTCTTCTTTATCAGCAACCTTCATTCGCTCTTATCCCTCTCCCTCTATATCCCGTGTAAAGCAAAACAAAAGGAGACCTTTAAAAGTGTAAAGGAATCGCTCATTAAAGATATTTTACGCTACAATAAAAATAATTGTGTGATGTTGAACGACATGCGAGCTATTGAAGCGGCTATGCAAGATTATCTAAGGCATGATCAAAAGCCGTTAACCCTGTTCCTGCTCGGCGGGGTAGATGTAGGAAAGACTTACACCGCTACTGCTCTTGCAAACAGATGTTATGAGCACGGGCTCAAAGTGGCTGTCGTAGATGCTGATGTGGGCCAAAGTGATATAGGGCCCCCGTGCTGCATAGGAATGGGTATTCTGGAAAGGGAAATACAAATGATTTCAGAAGTGCCTCTTCACAGCCTCTATTTCGTTGGGAATACATCGCCTAACGGTTGTATGCGTGAATGCGTGAACGGGGCAGCAGCCGCTGCGAAGAAAGCAAAAGGACTCAATGTAGACGTTATAATTGTGGACTCAACCGGATGGATAGAAGGAGAAGATGCGGAGAGGTTTAAGCTGTCCGAAATAAAAGCGATAGATCCCTCCATTGTCATTGCGATAGAGCGAGAGGATGAATTGGGACATATCCTACAGCATTTAAATAAAGAGGTCATTAAGCTACGAATGCCGAGTGAAACAAAGAGTAGAACGAGGGAAGAGCGAAGAGCACTGCGTGAAGAGGCGTATAATAGATATTTTAGGGCGGCGGAGGACCGTGTTTTTGAACTCTCTATTTTAGCGGGGCTTCCGAAAGAAGGCACGATAGTGGGTCTTTTCTACAGAATATGCGAGGGTGATGGTGAAGGCGAAGATGAATATGTGGAAATTCAGGGGCTTGGAATATTAAGAGAAATAGATTACGAACGCGAAAAGGCAGTCGTATTTACACCGGTGGATACCGATACAGGCGATGGTGCAACTATACGGGGGATAAAACCGGGTGGTCTGAAGCTAATAATGGTGGAGGGGGGATTTAGGGAGGAAGCCGTTTATAAAAAAAAGACAAGGGAACTCCTACTTGCACGCTAAAACCGCAACCCACCGAGAATACTGATAAACAACGCTGCTGCTATTATGTCTGCGGTGGAGCCTGGATTTAAGCCTTCCTTTATGAGTTCCGCATCGAGTTCCTCTATCTCTTCACGCTTATATCCCTGATTTACAATCCGTTTAGCCCGCTCCTTCACGTATCTGCTCTTTTCGGAGCCGAACTTCATTGTAATAAATGTATCCTCCTCTTCCGATAGCAACTTCAGATAAGCACGCGTTATAGCATCATTGATGCGCTTCTCTTTGGCAAAATCATTTATCAGCGCGGCATACCTGAAGGTCAACTCGAAACCACCCACCAATTCCCGTGAAATCAAATCATACGATGCGGAAATGGTAAGGATCTCGTAAAGAGAGAACTGCTTTTTTCTTATCTCTTTTATCGCACCTTCGTCCGTCAGATTGAATTCTGGCACATCTCTTCTCACTTTCACTTTTGCCTTCGGAAATGCCCTGTAAACTTCTATTGCATCGTCCGTAGTGGTGTTCCGCATGATTTCCGTTGCTTTTCGCTTTATCTTCTCCGGGTCGTAGCGTTCGCAAGCGCCCGCTGCCATCGTTAAAGGAATTAACAAGAGTAGTGCGCCGAAATGCGTATTTCCACCGCTTTGCCACGCAGTACTTTCTTCCACTCCTCTTCTTACTAATTCGCCCACACCCAGTCCTTTGCCGCTCCCGCGTGCTGCCGCGGCTCTCAAGACCGGGTACACGGCAACAGAAGAAGCGAGAAAATGCTCGTAGCTCGTATCTTTAAAATCGTGTGTGCGGTCAACATTACCGGGTTTCGGATACGCGGATACTTCCAGGAGCAAAGCCAATTGCGCACTTCTCGCAACGTCATCCTCGTTCATTATCTTTGATTTGATAAAGTTTTGAAACCGTTTAGTATTGTTATTGATATATATGTAAGAGAATATGCGGCTGAAATAAAAAGTTACTACTATCAGTTAAGAATCGGAGGCTTGGGTTATAAGAATGAGTAAGACCGGGGGAAGTAGAATCGAAAAAGGGATTTCAGATGCTCACCACTCAGTACTTTCAAAGAGTCAAATTAGAGCACTTTTAAGCACTAAGCCGCCCTTGATCGAGAACCTGATTGACCTTAATACGCAACTGCAACCGAACGGCGTGGATTTGACGGTAAAACAGGTAGAGAAAATCGTGAGTGCTGGTTGCGTAGATTTCAGCAATAAGGACCGGAAGCTTTCGGAGACCGAGGAACTCGATTTTAACCTTGACAGGGTATTTTTACCTCCTGGAGCGTATAAAGTACTGTTTAATGAAGTAATTCATTTACCAAAGGATGTTATGGCGATCGGAGCGCCACGAACAAGT
>JAENXH010000110.1 GCA_016649585.1 Methanosarcinales archaeon | reverse complement strand
TTTTGTATTGCGCACGATCTTTAGCCCATAAGGATATTGAGAATACATGGGTAGTACGTGCAGTATTTTTGGATGGAATTCTTCTAATGATTGTCGCATAAATTCAATAAACTTAATGGCAAATTCTTCCAATTCATTTTCTTCAGATGGTTTCATATAATCTAAAAGCTCGGGGTGTCGTGTCAATTCATTTTTAATATCTGGTTCTTCCCAGAGGAAAATGCTGAAGTGAACTTCTTCGCTTCTTTTAACAATCCAGTCCTTTGTATCACTAGTTAAAACATTTGTAATAATAAATAATAAATAATCCGCTTTATGCGCTTCATTCCAAATAATTGCTTTGTTCAATTCCTCAATCGTAGGCGGTCTAGATATAAAGCGTTTACATTGAATTATCCATCTCCCTACTTTAACAATACCCGGTAGAGGCAATTCAACTTTTTCCGCTACTAAGTCTCTTCCCCTATCACTACCATATTTACCAAACCACTGAATATTCGCGAATCCATTTAAAGTTAAGATTCTATGACACAGTTCCTCAAATTTCTTTGGCTCAATTTTGGACCAATCTATATCCATGATATCCCCTTAGAATGCTCAGTGTATAAAAGTTACCTACACGCTATTAAGCACGACACCACGACTCAGCACACACTAAAACATATCCGCCAATTCGTTCACGATCTCCTCGGCAATGATTCTTTTCTTACCTTTCACGTGCTTTACCTCCTCAGAGCCTTTTCGTAGTATGAAGACGTCGTTCTCTTCCGTTCCCATTCCACCCTTGCCAATGTCGTTGGCAACGATCATCTCAAGGTTGTACTGCTCCATCTTCGCTCGTGCGCGTCTTATCAGTTCCTCCTCTGAAACGTTCGTCTCCGCTTTGAAGCCCGCGATAACAAGTTCAGGGAATTCGCTCCGTGCTTCTTCGATCAATTTCCGCGTGGGCGTGAAATGCAGATGCAAATCACCGCCAGAGGATATTTTCACGTCTGCGGGATCAACCGTAAAATCCGCGATA
Source organism: Methanosarcinales archaeon (assembly GCA_016649585.1). Classification (GTDB taxonomy): domain Archaea; phylum Halobacteriota; class Syntropharchaeia; order Alkanophagales; family Methanospirareceae; genus JACGMN01. Next base: position 3,973 of record JAENXH010000110.1, on the reverse strand, counting down.
GCGGCAGAGGAAATCAGCACGTCATAGCCGTTTCGAAGCTCATTCATGCATGTATCAACCATTTCACGTGCAGTCTCCACCTTCAGCTCGTTTATTCCCATCATATTCAGCGCTTTGCTGTGCACGAGCGTGACCTCCGCACCTTGTTTATACGCCTCCTTCGCTATCTCAATCCCCGTTCGACCAGAACTCCTGTTGGTTAATATCCGTATCGGGTCTATCGGCTCAGCGGTGGGTCCGCCCGTTACGAGAACGCGTTTCCCGGCAAGGTTTTTGGGTGACAATATATGTTCAGTTGTAAGAACAATCTCACCCGTTGAAACGATTTTTGCAAGTCCCTCCTGGATTTTCGGCCCTAAGACTGTGACACCAAGCCGCCGTAACTTCTCAAGATTCTCTATGATAACCGGGCTATTATACATAGATTCGTGCATTGCAGGCATGATTATAACGGGAATGCCAGAACCGAACGCGGTGGTTGCAAATATCGTTACGGGTGTATCCGATACGCCCGCAGCTATCTTGTTGAGCGTATTTGCCGTGCACGGCGCGACAATAAAGAGGTCCGCCGAGCCTTCCATACCGAGAAACTCCACATGCTCTATATCCCCCATCAATTTCGTTATCACATCGTGCCCCGTGGCGTAATGAAGGGTGTAAGGATGAATTATCTCGGTCGCCGCTTTGCTCATCACGCTATATACGTCTGCACCATGTCGTATCAATTCGCGTGCGAGTTCAAACGCTCTTACTGCCGCGACAGAGCCAGTAACACCTAAAACGATCTTCTTACCCAATAACGAATGACTTTTTGTCCCTTTTATCCTCAGGGTTGGATGTGGCCCTCTTTCTCTTTCTGCCATTTTATTTAGATATATGGATGGACCGGTCGGGATTTGAACCCGAGGCCTCTCACACGCCAAGCGAGTGATCTTCCAACTGATCTACCGGCCCTTACTTACAGATACTCGGATACATCCTCTATCATCCGTTCACAATAAAAGCACCTGAACCGAAGGGGGTTTTCGCTCACCGTGATGAACTTGGATATAACTGGCTCTCGTTCTGCATTGGATATGCAATTAGGATTTGCACAGCGTATAATGCCCTCTATTACCTCTGGAAGGTAAACCTTATGCTTTGCTATTACTTCCGAATCCCGTATTATGTTTATCGTTGCCTGTGGTGCAATCAACGCGATTTTATCAACTTCTTCAGGCTTAAGCTCCCGGTCTTCCACTTTTACTATGTCCTTCCTGCCCATCTGCTTGCTTAGCACGTTCATCACCACGCTTAACGCTGCATCCATCCTCGCATGTATCCCCAGGATCTTCAGCACATTCAGCGCCTGCCCCGCTGCGATATGGTCAATCACCGTTCCGTTCTTGATTGGCACTACTTTTAGCTCTTTCTTCATTCCCCCGCCCCATCCTCAATAAATACATTAAAGATAACACAAGCTATAAATTTAATTTTCTATCTAGCTCGTTTTTTAGAACGTGGCGGGCTCAGACTTTCAAATCCATCAATAGCGTATGACATTTATTTGCCACTGTGAATGAGTCGAGTTGCCTTCAAAAGGAAGTCAGTGGATGGAGTGGGACCGCCGAGATTTGAACTCGGGACAACTCGGTCTTCAGCCGAGCGCTCTCCCAGTCTGAGCTACGGTCCCTTCTCTTTTAGTATATTCTATTTCTCGTTCAGAAGTTATAAATAAATATTTACCCTTTTATTTTATATCTCTCCGTAATGGAAGAAGAGATTAAAAAGGCGATTGATTTTGTGCTATCGAACCACGCGAAATACGCTGATGTCCGTCTGGAACGAGGTTACGCAACGGTGATAGATCTCAGAGACGATGTCTTCAGAGAGATGAGTTATGGCATTGATCAGGGCATGGGTGTACGCGTTCTTTATGAGAACTCGTGGGGATTCGCTTCCTCTAACGACCTTGCGACTTCCGCATTGACGGACACGTTTGAAGACGCCTTAAAGATCGGGAGAGCATTGTCGTTATCAGAATCGAATGAGAAGTCGGCAACCATAACCATAGCAGATGCAGCGCAGAGGAACGATCATTTTAAGCTCAAACCGAAGATAAACCCCGATGATGTGAGTATTGAAGAGAAGAAGCGCATGGTTAAAGAAGCGTATGACGCGGCAAAGGAGCATTCAGACCTCATAAAGAGCATTTCTATATTATACCTCGATGGTTACGAAGAGCAGATCTATGCGAATTCCGATGGGAGTTATATTGTAATGGAAACTCCCGCCGTTTTTATGCGTGCCGGAGTGGTTGCGAAAAAGGGGGACGTTTTACAGGAAGGCAGGGAGAGCGTAGGGGCGGTGGGAGGTTTCGAATTCATAAAAGGAGAAAATCCAACGACTGTAGCTGTAAAAGCTGCGGATAAAGCGGTTCGGCTTCTTGATGCTGAACTGCCGCCTGCGGGTGAGCTGCCAGTGATTATGGACAACCGGCTCACCGGGGTTTTCATGCACGAAGCACTGGGGCATGCTGCGGAAGCTGACCACGTGCTATACGGCGAATCAATACTGAAAGGTAAATGAGGCGCGGAAATCGCATATGAAGGATTGACCGTTGCGGACGACCCGACTATTGAACATTCTCATGGCTATTACCGGTACGATGACGAGGGCATGATGTCAAAGCGGACGGAGATGATAAAAGATGGGGTGTTGGTCTCTTATCTGCATAGCAGAGAAACCGCAGGCAGGTTAGGTGCAATGCCAACTGCGAATGCGAGAGCCGCTGATTATTCGGACATTCCGATAGTCAGAATGAGCAACACGGTCATTGAGGAAGGTGACTGGAATTTTAATGAAATGCGTGAGGACATACCATTTGGCATCTATGCAATGGGTATGCGTGGCGGGCAGGTGGATACCGTAAAGGGCGAATTCCAATTTAGCGCAGAAGAGGCATTCCTGATAGAAAACGGCACGCTTTCAAAGAGATTGAAAAACGTTTCCCTTTCCGGTAGAACCTTAGACGTATTGAAGAACATAGATGCCGTGGGTAACGATAAAAAGAGAGGGACAATAGGATTCTGCGGTAAAGACGGCCAGGAGGTGCCGGTTTCGGAATACGCGCCACACGTGCGAGTGACGAAGATATTGGTTGGCGGAGCTTCTGCTTAAACGTGAAAGTGGTAGTGGAAAATCGATATGCTTTTATAATCCTGTGATAAAAAAGTAGTTTATGTCATAGGTGCTCGTGCTTAAGGGCAGGTCATGTACTTAAGTACGGGGTATGTGACTGAGGATGGCAGGCCATGCTCGGAACAGCAAGATGGAATAGGAAATAACGAAAGTTAAGATTATGGGTTGTGTCCCTGATTAATTGACAATATTTAAATAGTTCAAATGTTATCCCTCTGTTGAGGGATATGAATGGATTCAGAACTGGATTTATCAGAATTTTGTTGTTTGAATGAAGATTGCCCGGATTACGGTAAGAAGGGTAAAGGAAATATGAGGGTCAAAGAGAGATACGGACCGAAAAATCGGGCGCTATCCGTTGGAACAGACTGCCGAGGCTCACAGGTATGTCGAAAAAGGACACAAAAAGGGCAATGTAGTCATAACTTTGGAACATAATAACAAAATCTAACAAATTTTTGGGAGAATTGAAATGACAAACCGTATCGAAAAGGTGAAAAATATGGATTCACACAGAAAGACCGCAATAAGTGTGGGTATATTGTTTATAACTGCGACGGTTGCATACTCACTTGGTGTTATTTTTTTAGACCCAATTCTAGGTGGTTCAGATTATCTTACTAAGGTTTCTGAAAATGAAAACCAAGTGATAATAGGAGCGCTCCTTGTGTTAATTGATGCCGTTGCAGTTGCTGGTATTGGAATTGTGATATATCCAATCTTAAAAAAGCATAATGAAACTTTAGCTCTTGGGTACGCTGGTGCCAGGATTGTTGAGAGCGTACTCTTTATT
>JAENXH010000010.1 GCA_016649585.1 Methanosarcinales archaeon | reverse complement strand
GGATAAAAACAATTTTCTCCGATTTCGGCAGGGGAAGATGGATGGGCTCGAACGGAAGAAAGATAGCGGAAGGATTATCCTGGGATAATATAGCGAGAATGACGCTGGACGTGTATGAGGAAATCTTAGGATATAGAAATGCCGGGAGGAACACATATAGTACCTTATAGCAAAAAGCATAAGTTGATACTATTACCTTATGAATACTTATGTTTCATAAACTATTATAAGAACAAATAATGAATAATAATGAGGGGGTGAATTGTATGATTGAAGAGATAGGAAGGGTATCGGGGGTGATATGGTATTTGTTAAAGGAAAGAGGCGGGGTAAGTATATCCGGGGTCGCCTCGGCGGTTAAAGCGCCACAGAGCACCGTGTATATGGCTCTTGGCTGGCTCGCGCGGGAGGACAAGCTGGAGTTCGTCACCAAGAAGAGGGGGGGGTGTTCGTTAAACTGAAGTAAATGAGAGAGGATACAAAGTCGATGCGAAATCGGATACTGATGCTTTCATGGGAATACCCCCACTATAAGATAGGAGGACTTGCAGAGCACGTCTATGAGCTGTCAAAGGCATTAGCGCGGAAAGGCGCGGACGTGCACGTAGTCACCTTAGGGGCTGTCCCGTACGAGGAAAGAGAGGGGGTGCACGTACGTCGTATCGCTGTTGATGTCTGTAGACCCGATTTTATAACGTTTATGAATAACAAGATGAAGAAAATCGGAGTCTCGATTATCGAATCCGCTGGGACCGCATCACCTATAATCCATGCACATGACTGGATGGTCGGTAATGCTGCGATAGCGTTGGCCTTTCGCTACCGAACGCCCTTGATCTCGACGATTCACAGTACTGAATTTGGGCGGGTGCGGGGAATAAAGGAAGGATATCAGATGTTTATACATGAGATGGAAGAGGAGCTGGTGCGATCATCGGCGCATATAATTGTGTGTAGTGAGAGCATGAAGCGAGAGGTTCAAGGCTTATTTGGAGTAACGGAAAACATATCCGTGTTTCCGAATGGAGTGGACGTCTCAAAATTCGATTTCTGCGCAGATAAAGCGGCACTTAAAGAGCGTTTTTGTGGTTCGAAAGATGCCACGATGATCGTGTATATCGGGAGACTCGTTCGTCAAAAAGGCGTGAACGTTTTGATCGGAGCGTTGCGCACACTTTTGAACGCATCTCCAGATTTACAGCAGCGGGTGAAACTGGTGATTGTGGGAGAAGGCCCGATGCGAGAGCACCTGGAACGAGACGCTGCGTATCTCGGCGTGTCAAACCACGTCGTTTTTACGGGTTATTTGGACGATTACACCGTGAGATGCTTATTGAAAGCAGCAGATGTGGTTGCTGTGCCCTCCTTATATGAGCCTTTTGGAATCGTCGCGTTAGAAGCGATGGCGGCCAAGACCCCTGTGGTGGTATCGGATGTTGGTGGACTTTCAGAGCTCATATGCGCTGGTGAAGGCATAAAAGTGCCGTCTGACAATTCCGAAAGCCTTGCGGAAGGTATCCTGCAAATTCTATCCGCCGGAGAGGATGAGCAGAGAAAAGTTGAACTCGAGAGAATGGTAGAACGGGGCTTCCGAAAGGTTTGTTCATTAACCTGGGATACCATTTCGGAGGCTACGGTTGAGGCATATAAAAAGGTTTTAGCTTCGGCTCCTCCTGCCCGACCACCGCGATGGCAGGAACGGGGAATAGAAATAGAAACAGAGAAAAGTGAGTTGTGGCAATATTCATATTCGTGATGTGCGTGACTGCCCGTGGCCAGCGCGGGTAGAGAGGAGAAAAAATGAGGGCGGTAAGTATATCTTCTCTCAGAAACAATTTTAAGGAGGATCCGGACACATGAGAATTGGCTTTTTCATTTGGGAATATCCGCCGCGAATTGTGGGTGGCCTGGGAACCTATGCAGAGAATATCACGCAAGCGATGGTAAAGTTGGGGCACGATGTTTCCGTGTTTACCATGAATGATGGAACATTAAAGACGAGAGAGACTTTAAAGGGTATTGATGTTAACAGACCGATGCTGGTGGACGGAGCCGGCATACTTCCGCTCTGCATGACCGAGGATTTGAGACGGTGGGGCACGGGGATAAAATTCTTCAACGATGTGCTCATATCGAACATTCTCAGCGCGACGAAATTCGTTAACCAGCTTATAAAACACGAACGGTATAAGTTTGACCTTATCTGCGCACATGACTGGCTGAGTGCAATGGCGGGTATCATGGCGAAGCGAGAGACACATCTTCCGTTCGTCTTCCATTTCCATTCCACCGAATGGGGTCGCGCACTTGGTGGTGGCTCGGATACCGTTATTCATATCGAGAAGACCGCGGCCGATGCGGCGGATAGGATTATCACGGTCAGTTACCCAATGCAAGAGGATCTCGTAAGGCATGGCATCGCAGCAGATAAAATAACGGTTTGCTGGAACGGCATTCGTACGGATAGGTATGATCCCACCAAGGTTGCCGATGAAGATATTATAAGACTGAAGAGCAGATACGGAATAAGTCCGGATGAGCGGATGATTCTGTTCGTCGGGCGATTGACTGCGGTAAAAGGTGTCGTGAACCTGGTAAAGGCAATGCCAACGGTCATCAGCAAGCATCCTGAGGTGAAACTGGTTATACTTGGAGTGGGTGAATTAGAGCGCACTATTTCAGATCTCATAACTGTCTTGAATTTGAAGGATAACGTGAAGACACGGTTTGAGTTTGTAAGTGAAGAGGAACGGATAGTGCACTACGGTGCTTGCGATATCTTTGTTGCCCCGTCTGTCTACGAGCCGTTCGGCATTGTTGCGTTAGAAGGGATGGCAATGGGAAAGCCCCTTGTCGTTGGTGCTAAAGGCACCAGTGGATTTCGGGATTCGGTTATCCCCTCAGGCCCTGACCAAACAGGGATTCATGTCGATGGTAACGATTCTGCAGATATCGCATGGGGGATAAAGTCCCTGCTTGAAGACACGGAAGAAGCGCGTAAAATGGGTGAAAGAGCGAGGAAACTGGCGGAAAAGTATTTCACCTGGGATAAAATCGCAGCCTATACCCTTGGCATCTATGAGGACGTCATCAAGGGGGTGAAAGATAAGCCGTGAAGATAGGGTTTTTTGTGTCTGAGTACCCTCCACGGGTGGTGAGCGGCCTGGGAATGTATGCTGAGAATATCTGCCACGCGATGAAGAACGTCGGAGGACATGATATTTCGGTTTTTACGATGAATGATGGCACCTTAAAGACGCGAGAGACTTTAAACGGCATTGACGTGCATAGACCTCTGTTGGTGAACGGAAGCAGCGTGCTCCCCCAAGTGCTCACCATGCAGAACCTGCTACGATTGAGCACCGAGAACAAATTCTTCAACGATGTGCTCATATACAATATCCTCAGTGCGGCTAAATTTGCGAACGAATTCGTAAAGAAAGAGAAAGAACCGTTTGACCTCATCTGCGCACACAACTGGCTGAGTGCAATCGCCGGGGTGATAGTAAAGGAAGAGACCGGCTTACCGTTTGTGTTTCATCTTCATTCAATCGAGGGCGATCGCTCCGCTATACGAGATACAACGATTATTCGCCATATTGAAGAAACGGCGGCGCAGGCTGCCGATCGTGTAATAACCGTATGTCACCCCCTCCATGAGTATCTCATCATGCATGGCTTTGATGCGAGAAAGCTCCACGTCTGCTGGAATGCTATCGATGTAGCAAAATACGATCCAGGGAAGGTTGATACAGGGACCATAACGGCGGTAAGGATGCGCTACGGAATTGAGCGAAAAGAGAAGATGCTGCTCTTCGTAGGAGACTTGGCGCATGAACGTGATATCATCAACCTGCTGGAAGCAACGCAGATGGTAGTGCGTAAGCATCCCGAGGCAAAACTCGTTATACTGGGGAGAGGGGAGTTAGAGCGAAAAGTTTCCAGCCGGATAAAGGACTTGAAGATCGAAGCTAACGTACAGACGCGGTTTGAAGTTGTGACGGAGGAAGAGAGGATCATTCATTATGGAGCGTCTGACGCGGTTGTTTGTCCTTCTCTCTACGGCCCCTGCAGCATCATTTCATTAGAGGCCATGGCAATGCGGAAGCCCATTATCGTGGGAGCAAAGAGCATTTGTTGCACGTGTGAATATATGGTTCCTTCAGGAAGCGGTCAGACTGGCGTTTTAGCTGACGGTAGCATTCCGGTAAACTTCGCATGGGAAATGTGTCGTTTACTTGAAGATGTAGAAGGAGCGAAGGCGATGGGGGAAAGGGGAAGGATAAGCATTGAGCGCTATAGCAACTGGGATAAAATCGCGGCATGCACACTTGGGATATATAACGAGGTAGTAAAGGAAGTAGGAGCCAGACCGACGTAGCGCAAATTCCCGGTATCCCAAACGTAACAGCTGCACGATTCTTCGCGCTAAAGGTCGTCAGGCTTCTACGATGCATCGATTTAGTGTGCACGACTCAATTGAGTTGTAACGAAGCACGTTTCGGCAATAATAATCTTCACTCATCATTATTTGGATGTAAGGGGCTTTGCATTTTTAATACCACTTTTACCCAATTAAAAGTGCAAAGCCCCGTATATTCGCTTGTTATACGAGGTCGTTAGACCAGAACGAACGATAGCGAGGAGAGTGCGAGCGAAGGGCAAAATTACTATTTCAACTTTTTCTTTAATTTGTCAACATTTATGTAAAATTCTACATATCCACAATCTAAACAAAGCTTTGCTTCAAAGTCTTTAACTGGCTCTGAAAATAAACCCTGTTTATGTGATTTGTATCCAAAAACGGCTCCTCCAATACTACCTTCATCAATGTTTTCACTACCGCATTTTGGGCATTTTTTGTTTGTCATCTTGTATTCCTACATACTATTATGAAATAGTTAGACTTTAAATATTTTGCCCGTAGCAAGCATTCCGCCTAACGTTTTGTGGGTATCGGCTTTGCATTTTTAATGCCCCGTTTGCCCGATTAAAAGTGCAAACCAGCGATTAAAAGTGCAACTTTCGGAATAAAAGTGCAGATGTGATTAAAAGTGCAAAGCCGATGTAAGGTAAAGTTTCATATATTATGGCACCAAATGTTTATAGCACTTTCATGGAAGTGCTGATGCGGCTGGAAGGCCTAACCGCCCAATCAAACAAAAAGGAGGTGATATAAAAAATGGTAGCTATAGTTGACGTAATGATGGATAGCTTTGCTACGGCTATTGGAACAATGATCGAGTGGAGGAGTTTATGACTGGTAAGGACCTGAGTGTAGGCATTATTGGCAATCCACCCGAATCGTACACGGTTCTCCCGATTATCGAAGAGGATTACTCATCGCTTCCAGAAGGATTGCCGAAGATCTGTGGCTACGAAGCGAAGTGGCTTCCCGAGTCGCCCTATTGGAATATCCGCTCCATTCACGCAGAACTTCCTGAAGAAGTGGAGCGAAAACTCATAGAGTGGTGCTTGAAACTCTTTGAGCGGCTGGAATGTAGAGATTATGCTCGCTTCGACTGGCGCTTGGATGCACAGGGCAATCCCAAACTCTTAGAAGTTAATCCTAACCCCGGCTGGTGCTGGGATGGACATCTCGCAAAGATGGTTGCCTTTGCTGGAATGTCCTATACGGGGATGCTGGAAAACATCCTGAAAAGCGCTGCCGCACGCATATACACGCATAAAGATGAGAAGGTGATGCAGCAGGACATAAACGAAAAAAACGAAGAAAGGTAATAGAGCGCTTACGTCGCACCATTTCCATTTATTTAAGAAAAGATGGGTTTTGGATTTTAAAAATATGGTTCTTCTCCCACTTTGGGATGAATAGGGAGATATAACTACGGTGAGAGCTATCTCTTTTGGCAAAAATGACTCGCCTAAAGCTATCGCCCATATTCAGAAACATGTTTGATTTCCACGGTTATAAGCTTTGCGATGTGATCGATGATGAGCGGGGGATAACGCTGTTTTTGACCTGTACGCGTAAGACTGGTGACTGTCCTGAATGTGGCAAGCGATGCTCCTTTATTGAAGGCACGTATACTCGCACGATTAGAGATCTCGATCTATCTGTGCCCGAAGATGAATCTCACGTCACGGATGCTGCTGATGTGGCAAAAATAAACTGGAAGACCACAAAGCGCATCGTTAAGAAGTACTTAAGCAAGCTCGTTACCGGTATTGACGATCTGAGCCCAACGAAACTCGGTGTGGACGAGATCGCATATCGGAAAGGTCATAACTATCTGACGGTGGTGCGCGACCTGTACCGTAAATCGGCGGAGTCATCTGGATCGGCCGAACGCGCAAAAATACGGCGCTCGATGCGTTCTTCAAAGAACCTGGAGCATGGAAGTGCTCTCAAATACAGGTGTGCATGCTGGATATGTGGGAGCACGAACTAAGGAAAAGAAACTTCCCCACCTTTATAGATAGATAAGATTAGGTTCAAATTTTCCGGTGTACAACGAGCTGTATCAGCTTGATTTTTCTAAATGTCACCTAACAAAAGTCAGTCTGAAATCTCAGTCCAGAATCGTACAATAGCATTGAATATTTTTTCTCTTAATCCCCGAATTATCTCCGTTTTTACTCTTAATTCATGTGGATTAAAATAAGCTTCGTTTAAGTAGAGCGTACGATTAATCTCTATTTGAATCCAGGGGATTCCCCTTCGTCCATAGTGAACTTGTGAAATATATCCACCTAAAAAGGGATTATTTATTGTGACCGCACCTTCATTGGGAAATACACGCCGAAAGGATTCTGCAAGCGTCTGGATCCATTCAGGAGGGCAAGTTATAGGCCTTCCAGTAGGCCTCCCCCGGTTGTCGCCTCGATTACATAAACATATAAGTGGCCTGGGCTGACCAAGGTTATCGCTAATTGGAGGTGATTTAGGTAGCATACTATGACAGTCAAGAGCCAACTTGATGTTGTGATTGTCCAGAAGATCGTCAAGCTTTTTGTGATAGGGGAAGTAATATCTCTGCAATAATTCTTCAATAAGAGCACCATCTGGAAACATACCCTTCTTATATACAGGCGTACCATTTGTGGTCACAGCCTTTACAACACCATCCGGGTTCTTTGGTGGGCGGTCGTCAGGTGCCCTGTTTACATCTACTATTGCACGTGCGATGGGCATTTCGATAAAAGCCGCTACACTGTTCCTGAAATCGTATATCTCTCGGGTTAAGGTATCACCGTCATAGAAGACATCTCTGCCTGTTATGCTAACTATCTCTTCTATTTCTGGTGGGACGACATCGCCACCATGAGGAATGGAGATCAACAAGGGATATACAGTCCCCATTTTAGTATCCTCCGGCTGTTCCATCCCTTCTCACCTCGGCTACGCCCTGAAAGCCAGTACCATCGTGCTTTTTTAGTACCGCGTGTATAGCACCAAGATAAAAAGAAAATGGTTCCCTTTTATCTATTCTATAGCCCTTCTCTTGAAAAAGTGTTACAAGTTCATCAGGAAAACGTTCCGCTTCGAGACTTACACGCCCGCCCAGTGAACAATGCAGGCGTGGGGCTTGCATTGCCTCATCAATCGGTTGGTGCTCGTCAACCACATGGATCAAGAATTGGGCAATGGAGGAAAAGATTCGTTCACTGCCAGGGCTGCCCACTGCTAGCCATATCTCCTTATTCCTGAATATAAGAGTTGGTGCGACAGTAGCCCAGGGAACTGCATTTGGGCGTAGATAAAACGGATGTGAGAATATTTTGTATTCATAATCCGACAGGTAGTTGTTATAAAGAAAACCAAGCCCAGCCGCAGCCGATTTACTACCATAGACCTTTTCAATGGACTGGGTCAGACTGACCGCCATGCCAGAATTGTCTATAACCGAAAGATGTGTTGTCTCTCCTGCCAGTTCATCTTCGGTTTCATGGATCGGCATATGTATCTGCGTTTCACGGGTGATTTTATGAATGCATTTACGCACATAAGTGCGCTTAAGCATATTCTCTCCTGCTACTTGCGGATAATAATTGGGATCAAAGGGTCGGTCTGATCGTTCCAGTATGCTATTTCTAAAAATTTCCACTAACAGCAGTGCCCGGTCAAACTCGTCTCTATTCAGGTGCCTGGGCTTTATCATATTTATCATCATCAAGGTGAAGAGCAGGCTTCTTCCGGCACCCGGTGGTGGCATACTGTAAACGAACAATCCTCTGAATTTCCGTTTCAGAGGCTTGCGCAGTATGGGCCAGGGGATCAAGGCAAGATCGTCATATCTGAGCAACCCGCCATTCTCACGCATATCTGCGTCTATCTGCTTGGCGATTGTTCCCTGATAGAACTCTTCTACACCCTTCCTGGCAAGTATCCGTAACATTTTGGCGAGATCTGGCTGGTAGAATCTCTCTCCTGGGGTATAGGGTTCTCCCGCCTTTAGAAAGTATCTCTTACCCGACCGAGACTCAACCTTATCAAAGTTTTTGAGTTCCTGTTTCTGGAGACGATGCTGCAAGGGGGTGATTACATATCCATACTCTGCTAAACGGATGGCGGGTTCCATGATTTTTTCCCACGACAGTCTTCCATAATGGTTGTTGACATACCCCAGGGTGGCAGGTGTGCTGGGTACAGTAGTGGCACGATAACCATAAGAACGATCACCCTTGTAAATTCCACTAACATGGGCAAGTGAGGGCGCCCTGGATGAGCCATCAATTGCCAGTACCTTTTCCCCTAAACTGATTAGCATCATGGTCTGACCACCGATACCACTGCTCTGGGGCTCACAGACCCCAAGTGCTAAAGCCGCGGCACAGGCTGCATCCACTGCGTTCCCGCCCCGCTTTAACATCGCAACACCAGCATAAGTCGCATCAGGGAAGGCAGTGGCGACCATGCCGTTTTCCGCCTCTGCACACTTACCATCCTCAGTTGGTTGAAACTTTGATTCTATCTCCTTAAAATCCATTATGCTATTTCCTCCGCCTCAGATCATCCAGCAGCAGCGCAAGTATGGCAGCTCTATCAAGCAGGCTATGCCGCAGTATATATTCTTCGTGCTCATGTGGCGCATCGCCAATAGGGCCCAGACCGTCAATCCTTGCTATGTCTTGATTTACAGAACATATAGCGGATGAACTCCACCTGTGCTCTTCAAGCACTCTGATGTCCAGCAGATTTCCAATATCCTTTACCCGCTGATAAAGCTTCTTTGTTTCTATGTTAGATATCATTGGGAAACGCCGAATGCCACCTTCAATCTGGAAACTGTACTTCCTGCTGTTCATTTTCTTTACAATCTGGCGTATCTTTTGATCGAGAGTTTCTGCCTGTTCTTGATCATTAAATCGTAGACTCAGTGACGCTTCACAGTGCGCAAATAGAGTTGCAATGCCTGAATGCATCCTTACATCCCTTGGAACCACTACCACGCCATCGGCTTCACTGGATAGTTTGGTTAAACTTGCCAAAAGATGGTTAAAGCGTGCAATTGCTTTGGCGACATTCTCGGCATTCTCCGCATTTACGAGATTCATCTGGCAATTGTATACCGCCGCGCCTGAACGAGAGGTGATTACAGTGCCATCCAAAGATGCACCGCTTAACTCTATTACAGCCTTTGCCCTACGTGAAATGTCCTGTATGCTATTCTTTGTTATCCGTCCCTGCATAGTATTATCGGTGGTCAACAATAACCCTATTTTCATCTTTCGCAGGCGACGGACAAACCGCAATGCTCGTAATGCGGCAATCATTACCGCCAATCCGCCTTTACTGTCCCATATAGCAGTCCCATAAAGTTTCTGTTCAGTCTCATGGTAACGGATCTGGCTTGCAAACGGAATGGAATTGTCCAGATGGCTAAGAAGTAACACATCATATTCAGCCTCCTGCGAATTGCTTAATACCAGGATATTTCCCACTTCTACCTGGGGAATGACCTGATGCGCGAAGCCTAAAGGACTCAACTGCTGCCAGACTAACGTGCCCAGTGCATTAACACCTTCTACATTGCGCACATAGGAATTAGTATTTACCATTTTTGCGAGTAGTCTTTCTGTTTCATCCTGTTTACTTCTTAAAAACCCGCGAATTCGCACCGATAATGGTAATTTATCTTCGGTTAGGTACGCTCTTTCTTCTTGAGACAAAACCTTTTCAGAAAAATATCTGACCGCGGCAACTTCAAGAATTTTATTTACCAGTCTGGCATAATCATAGCCGGCAACGTTTGCCGCATAGACATAAGAACCTGTCTGGCCAAGGCTCGCCATTGAATTGATCTCTAACAAGTATATATTTTCATCTTCATCCATGCGAATGTCCACACGGGCAAAATCCCTTAATCCAAGTGCTCGAAAAGCATCTTTACTCATCCTGACCATATCATCTGCCAATTTCTGAGAGATCTTTGCAGGACATATCTTGCCTCTGGGTTTTTGCTTTTTATCGTCCACAGTCTGGATGGCATCAGGATCGTTTTCAAGATCTATCTCCAGAACCGGAAACGCTTCCAGATCGCCATTGCCCAGCAGCCCCACAGAGAATTCCCTGCCGCGAATAAACTGCTCTACCAGCGCCTGTTGTTTGAATTCAGAGACCACGAATTTTACTGCCTCACGTAAATCATCTTCATTATCCACTATCTTGATACCATACGAGACTGCCTCCATCTTTGGCTTTACGATAACCGGATACTGAACATCTCTTATATCCTCATCACCTGAGGAATAGACCCAGAAATTGGGAGTCGGGATGTCATGTTTTTGCATTATTATCTTGGTAATCACCTTATCAAGGGCAAGTGAGTGTCCTTCAGGTCCTGAACCCACGTAAGGGATGCCGAGCATCTCCAGCATGGCTGGAAGATGTGTATAACGGCTCTCACCCTGGATGCCATAAGCCATGTTGAATACCATGCCCATCCGCTCGCCTTCGATTACCCTGGGCATGAATTCTTGTAACTTCTCGATGATGTACATATTCCCCTCGGCAATTCGGACATTATGCCCCTCTTTTTCCAGCGATTCCGCTACCAATTTAACGGTCTTCGGATTGTACACCTCTTTATTCTGCATACCGAACTGATTGATCACGCCTGCCGAATCTCTATTATATATTATTGCTACTCTCATCAGTTTCTCCCTCCTTGAAAACCCTTAAATTAAAATCCTCATAATAAATATACCTGCTTTCTGCACTGTTGCTCACCGGAACTTTAAGGCATTCTAATTGGCGGATCACCGCAAAAATAATCCGGCCCTTCATTCCGAACTCCCTTCCCTTCTATAGCACGTTTCTCTACCTTCTGATTCTGGATTGATGGGGCTTTATTTCTTCTTTTTCCTTTCTTCCTTTTTTTCTTCCTCTTTTTCCTTCTTCCGCTTCTTCTTTTCCTTCTTCTTCGCCATCCCTTTCATACCTCCCTTCTTTATTTTAGAAAAGATAGGACTGGATTTTAAAAATATTTAAGTATCTGGATCTAATAATATTTAAGATGAAAATAGCATATGTATCAACCTATCTCCCTCAGCAGTGTGGCATTGCCACCTATACGAATTATGTCATTCGGGCAATCCAAAAGGTGAGTCCCTTAGTAGACGTTAAGGTGGTTGCCGAGAAGGGTGCGTCACCCGTCAAGCGGGAGAAATTTGAGGTGGTTCCCTGTTGGGATAGGAATGAGAATTACGTAGTACCAATCCTCAGCAATATACTGGACGCAGATATAGTCCATATTCAACATGAGTTCGGCATTTATAAGCTTGATGACAGACTACCAACGCTCCTTAAGAGGTTAACGGCAGAGAGAAAAAGGACGATCATAACTATCCATTGTATAACACCACTCCCTTTCTCTGAAAGTGGAGTGATGAATATGGCTGAGAATTGCGCTAAGCGACTTGCTGAACTTGCCGACGAGGTAATTGTCCATCTTGAGTCGCAGAAAGCGATATTGGAGCGGCTTAAGATACCATTGGAGAAGATACATGTTATCACACATGGTACGGCGCTCAGTGATGCAGATAAGAAAGATTCGAGAAGGAGGCTACAATTACCCGAAGAGGGCAAGATAATTACTGTTTTTGGGTTTATCAGCCCTTTTAAAGGTCTGGATCTTTCGCTTGAGGTGCTCAAGGAGATTCGGGAAGAAGTCGAGGATGCATATCTCTTTATTGCAGGCGGGCTTCCACCTACCGCATCAAAAAAAGATAGAAAATACGTTCAACTCCTCAAAGAGACAATTGAAAAAGATAAACTTACCGATAACGTACTATTTCCCGATAACTTCATTCCAAACGAGGAGATACCCTATGTATTCGGAGCATCCGATGTTGTTCTATACCCCCATTATCACGAAGATCGGTCTGCTTCGGGTTCAGTTCATCTCGCAATAGGAGCAAAGAAACCGGTTATTGCATATCGAGTACCGAAGTTTGAGGTGGTAAAAAATATCTCTGACGAACTGCTCATTCTTCCTGGTAACGTATCAGGAATTGCAAAAACTGCTATCCGCCTTTTTACGGATAAGGAATTTGAGCAGTACGTACTCGCGAGAACGGAACAATACCGGAGAGCAACCTCATGGCTCGTAACTGTACGCAAACATCTACGATTATATCTGGGCGTGGATTAGGAAATGAAAATAGCGATGATGAGCAGATGGAATGCCACCTGTGGCATATCTGCGCATGCTGAACTCGTGGGAAGGGAATGGGTGAAGAAAAATGACCTCACCGTATTTGCCCCCACCTTAGAATCTGCCACTGATTGGCATCACAACCCCATAGAGAAGGAGGATGAAGAGTTTGTAATACGGGGCTATGAGCAGCCGGAGAGGATCGGAAAAACAGGATGGATAGACGAAAGGCTGTGGAAAGAAGATTACGATGTACTCGTTATCCAGGGATTAGAACTGTTGCCCATCCCAACCCTGCTGGAGAAGTTTCCAAAGATAAACGCAAAGAAAGTGCTTGTATGGCATGTAGGGAAACTACCGATATATAAAGAATTGTATAAGCTAAACTTCGACGCAATTGTATGCTTTGACTTTCGATTTGAAAACATGCTCAAGGGAAAATACCCTGAGGGTATAATCTCTATAATTCCTTATCCCTGCCACCCAGTCGCTAAAGTTAAAGGAGATAGCGATAAAAAGCGAGCAAGGAATGAGCTTGGCATTCCATGCGAAAAAATTATTCTATTCTCCTTTGGAAAACAGCCTCTATTTGAGTATAAGGATTATCTCTGGTTAGTGAACGAATTAAAAGAAAAATATGACTTGAAATATTTGGTCCTTCGGTCTTATGGAGATTTACCTCCAGAAAGTGAGTTCTTAGAAGTTCGAAGGGGAAGACCAGAATACGAAGAGATATACAAATATCTATATGCAGCGGATATCTTCCTTCTGCCAAAGTCGGAAACGGAATACCTTGTGGTCTCCAGCACTGTTTTCCAATGTTTGGGAGCGCTCACGCCTATTGTCGTTCCAGAAGTCAGATATGTAGAACTAATGGATAAAGAGATGGTGAAATATAAAGATAGGGAAGATTTAAAGGAGAAAGTTATCAGGCTCATAGGAGATGAAGAATTGAAGGAAGAGGTTTTGAGGCACGCGGAGCAATATGCGAGAGAGAATTCGGCGAAGAAAATCGCGAATAAGTTTATAAGCTTGTTTGAAGATATTTTGAGGAGATGAGACTAAAAAGTCGCATTTGAGTTTGAAAAAGTGTTGTCTCCTTCGGCATTTCAATTACTATTTGCTGTAGATAGATCAGAACGATAACTTCAGCGCAAATAACAGTAAGCTATATATAGTGCTTTGAAATTCTTTATAAAGCATGGTGGAGAACGAATGAAGATTGCAGTGATGACGTCATGGAATGATGAAACTGGTGCTGCTGTGCATGCAAAAGCACTGGTGACGGCATGGGTAGAGAAGGGGCATAAAGTAACCGTATTCAGTTTCCTTAAGGAGGAATGCCGAGAATGCAAATTTACCGGTAAGGATGAGCGATATGTGATAAGATGCTTTGGAAAGGACTTCATTGACCCGAGACCGATTCTCACGTCAGAGTTTGACCTCTTTGTAGTGGAGGATTTAAGGACGCTTCCGGTAGAGCAGTTCGCCCGGATATTTCCTCTGATTAAAGAGCGAGCAAGAACGGTTCATATCGTGCACGAAGATAAATTGCCTGAAGAACCGTGGTTTTATCAGTTTCTCTGGGATAAAGTGGTTTACTTCGATGAGCGCCAAGAGTTCTTGAAGGATGTTTACCCGGATGCAGAATTCATCCCTTTCCCCTGTTTCCCTGTAAGACGTGGAGATAAGTATGAGAGTAGAAAAAGACTTGGTTTGCCCACGGATAAGAAAATAATCTTCACTTTCTGCCAGAAGGGCTATATGCCGTATCTCAGATACTTGTGTGATGAGTTGAAGTTAAAAGCGATTTTGTTATTTGTCGTTTCTTCTGTCTTCGAGATGGTGGAAAAGGGGTCTGAACCGCCATGGATGATCGTTCGGGAAGAAGAGGCGTTATCTGATGAGCGGTTTGATGAGTATCTCTTTGCTTCGGATGCGGTCATCTTTCATAAATACCAGAACAGATTTCACCGGCTCGTCTCCGCTGCAATATTCCAGGCGATGGGTGCTGGTTGTCCGATCTTCATACCACAGCGATCAGAGTATTTCCAACCATTAAAGGACGAGGTGGTCTATTATAGTGATACCGAGGACCTGTGCAGGAAATTGAGTGCTCTGCTTGAAGATGAAAGGATAGCGGAGAGGGTGATAGAGGCGGAAGAAGTGTACACACGTATGAGGTCTGCGGATAAGATTGCAGAGAGATACATAGACGTTTTTACCGAGGTCTTGAAGGGGCGATGAGATTAAGGCGTTACGAATACAATCCGATATTGAAGCCGAAGCCCGAGAATTATTGGGAATCAGTAAATGTCTTTAATCCTTCGGTTGTTTACGATCATGGGTTATTTCACCTCCTTTACCGTGCTATGGGTGCAGATGGCATTTCACGAATCGGATATGCGGTGAGTACTGATGGCTTCAACTTCTTTCGCTTTGACAAGCCGGTTTTCACTCCGAAACGGATCTTGGAGCCACGGGGCTGTGAAGATCCACGGGTAGTAAAGATTGAAAACAGCTATTATATGACGTATACCGCTTATTCTGAGAAGGGGATGAGGATCGGTTTAGCCAGTACAGATAACTTCATCAACTGGCAAAGACACGAGTTCGAATGGCCGGAGATGAACAACAAAAATGCCACTCTCTTTCCCGAGAAGATTGATGGTAAATATGTGCTTCTCCATAGACCAATGGATAAAGAGCCTATGGGTATCTGGATTGCTTATTCTGATAACTTGACCGAGTGGTATGGGCAGCGGGAGATCATGGCACCACGCGGTAAAGAAACGTGGGAGAGTAGGAAGATTGGTGCTGGTGCGCCTCCGATAAGAACGGATAAAGGCTGGCTGCTGATATACCATGGTGTTGACGAGGATGAGGTGTATAGATTGGGAGCAGCGATATTCTGCCTGGACGACCCTTCAAAATTGTTATATAGGTATCCTGAGCCGATCCTCGAACCAGAGACGTATTATGAACTACGAGGAGAGGTTCCTCGTGTTGTGTTTGCGTGCGGGGCATGCGAGGTAAGGAATAAATACTACATCTACTACGGGGGGGCGGATAGAGTAATTTGCGTTGCCACCATAGATACGGAAGAAATATTAGGGGAGGATATATCCATTCCCACGTGTTGATAAGCAGCGCATCTCGCGGCACTTCGAGAAAAAAAAGTTAGTGAGAGAGTATAGTTGTGTCTTTTCTTGATTATGGATCATATTCTTGTCCTCTTATCCCGTGTGTAGAGAACTATCGAGGGTGTTGTAGGCCGAATAATCTCATTGAGTACGTTTTGTTAGGCTATCCGAATGTAGAGAAATTATTTACCTCGTAGAAGAGTGAGAAGTACTTAAAATTATCTTACTTAAGCGCATTTCTTTATAAAAGGAGAAGTTTTAAATATAACCTCCCACATCTAATATAAATAGCACTTGCGTTCAAGTGCTGAAGCGAGTTGTTGGGCATAGCGCCCAATCAAACAAAAAGGAGGTGATAAATATAAAAGATGGTAGCTGTAATTGACGTCATAATGGATAGCTTTGCAACCGCTATTGGAACAATGATCGAGTGGATACCCGCGATAATTGCCGCGCTGATCATCCTGCTCATCGGCTGGATTGCGGGACGAGCAGCAGGAAAAGTCATTGGCAAAATCATTGAGAAAGTGCGGCTCGGCGATGCCGTGGACAAAACAGTTATAGGTGATGCAATCAAATCATCGGGCATGACCACGGCAGGATTTTTCGACGTACTGTTACGATGGTTCATCTACATCATCTTCATCATGGCAGCCATAAACGTTTTGAACATAACGATGTTGACAGACTTTATGAATCAGCTCGTCTTGTACATACCGCATCTCATCGCTGGAATCTTTGTGCTGGTCGTAGGTCTCGTACTCGTCAACTTCGTCATGGATTGGATCGGAGAACAGATAACGAGCCGCGAAGTTGCCTTCGGCGATCTTATCTCGCCGATACTCACGGCACTCTTCTCCTTGCTCGTCGTCGTACTTGCATTGGACCAGATGCTCATTGATACTACAATCATCTATACCTTCCTCGTTCCGTTAGCATGGGGACTTGGAATAGGTCTGGCGATCGCTTTGGGCATCTCACTGGGCTGGGGAATCAAAGATGTCGTTGCGGAGTATATGAAGGAGAAACTGAAAACAGAGAAAGCGTAGGTGTTGATAACTCCAAAAAGTTATGGTGGGAACTAGTTTTTCCCGCCTTCTTTTTTTGACTTACTAATTTACCAAGCTTAGACCTAGATAAAATAGATTTAAATACCTATATTCATTTCTTAAGAATAAATACGATGTGGTTAATAGCAATTCCCATAATAGGGCTCCTTATTTTATTATCTTCGTTTTTCGCTGCGGCTGAAATGGCTTTCGTATCAGTAGATAGA
>JAENXH010000109.1 GCA_016649585.1 Methanosarcinales archaeon | reverse complement strand
TCCATGTAATTGTTTATGGTATCTGGCGTGACTTCCTTGCCCAATCTCGTCTCCAGAATCGCGTGTGCGTCATCCATTCCTAAAATAATTGTCCTCCTCATGTCGTCATGGCACTGTTGCATTGCGGCATTATTCACCCAATCCTTCTTATACAGGCATGTAATTATATGGGTGATGAAGAAAAGTGAATGCGAAAGCGATTGAAACGGGAAGGGTAGAAGCGAAAGCAGAGCTCTGGAGAGACGCTAAAGCCTTTAGCGAGATCAAAGAGGTAAAGGTAACCCTCATAGGGCGAGGTGAAAAAATCAGGGAAAACCGCGCCCGGCTTATAAAGCTATACTGCAACTGGAGAGAGCTAAATCCCAGCGAACTGATAGAAGAAGCGAAAAGGGTCGGCGTGAAGAAAACAGAACTGAAGTTAAAAGCGTTTTATGACTGGCTCAGGACTGACTATGTAATACCCGAAAAAGGAGGGAAGAGAAAAGGAGAAAGAGGACTGGCACCACGATCCGCGGGGCTGGTCATTGATGACGTAAGGGTATTCTACAGGGAGAATGAGATTCCCATAGGTAATTTACGCTTACCAACACCAAGGAAACTGAAAGAGAACTTCAGAAAATTCCTATCGGCACAGGATGTAAAGCGGATGTTAGATGTTTGCGAGCGATTACGTGACAAAGCGGTCATCCTGTGCGCATTCCAGGCGGGGCTGGGGATGAAAGAACTTATCACGCTGAACTATGGCGATGTGGCTGAGGGTTTAGAGAAAGGCGAGGTTCCACTTACTTTACATCTCATAAGAGAAAAGGAGGGGATAGAATTCTATACATTCCTGGGAGAAGACGCAATTGATACATTAAGCTGTTATATCAAGCTTAGAAGGAAGGGCTCAAGATATCTGTCTCCCGAGGAGATAAAAAACGATTCTCCTCTCTTCATATCAGAATCTAACCGTCGTAGAAAGGAGCGTGTACGAGCTTATGAAAGTGGCATAAATAGGGCTATGCAAGCGGTAGCACTAAAGGCAGGGCTGATAAATGAAGAAGAAAAAGGGAGAACAATAAACACTGCGGGAATACATGCCTTACGTGCCTCTTTCTCCACTATCCTTAGAGATCAAGGTGTCCCTCCTGATTATGTAGAAGAGATGCTTGGACATAGGCTTCCTTATGATGGCGCTTACATGAGAGCAACGGCAAACCGGCTAAAAGAGGCGTATATGAAGGCATATCCTGCATTGAGTATTAAACCGGTACTCGTGAAGCCACCACAGAAGGAAGAGATAGATGAACGAATCAAAGAGTATTTAGCACGAGTAGGCATAACTAATCCTAAGGGCAGCGTTTACAAATGCCCTTCCTGTGGTAGCGATCTTGATCAAAACTGGAATGTATGCCCTCACTGTGGATCTGATATAGGGATCACAAAATGCCCGAAATGTAATTCCTCGATTTCATCATCTTGGAAATTCTGTCCTTATTGCAAAGGGAGTCTGAACAACCAAAAATACATCCATGACTGGGTCCATCGAGGAGATAAGTGAATTGTATTCCCAAACGCGATTGTGAATAAAATTTAAACGTTGTATTCAAATCTAAAAATAACTATGAAATGGTGAAAACAAATGAGCGAAGAGGCATGGTCAGAAGTGCAGGAATCGTTAGGGAAAATAGGGAAGCAATGGGAATTAGGAGAATCGGTGTGGCGCATTTGGGGCTGCATACTGTTCAAGTCTTGTCCCGTCTCGCAGAAGGAGATAGAAGAAGGTACGGGATACAGCAGTGGAGTGGTCTCCATAAGCTTGAAAAAATTGAAGATGGCGAACATGATAAAGGGAATCATTATGGGCGGTGATACCCGTTATTTTGTAAATACATCTCTAACTGATGCTTTTGGTACGTTTTCTAAGCTGTTTTTCGAGGATAACATAAAACCGGTGATTGCACTGCTGTCCGAGAACTTGGATAAGATAGAGGATGCAAAAGTGAAAAAAGCTTTATGCGAACTTATAAATGAATGTAAGAAATTAAATCCTGTGGTTCTTGCCCTCTCCAAGATAATCGAGGATATAAACACAAGTGCGATAACCGGGGAGGAAATGAGAGAGGGAAATGGAATAGTAGACTTCACGGGAACATTTAGAAATAGCATAGCAGACATAAAATATGGGTCTAAAGTGGTGTTTACAGGTTCGGTAGCAGTATGCACGCCATTTATCGAATTGCTCGCTTACACGGTAAGAGACAGAGGTTTTGAGATGTTATATGTGCCGAGAGCAGATGCGAATGAGGCAAGGAGGATAAAGGAGATAGAGAACATAGGGTATAGCGTTGTAGATGAAAAAGCGGATCCAAAAAAACCTGATGCAGTTGTAGTGCTTGGAGGATTGGCGATGCCAAAGTTTGGATGTGAACCAGAGGATGTTACTCGTTTGATTGAAGACATATCTGGAGAGAAGAAACCGAAGGTCATCGGCGTTGGTTTCATGAACACGTTTGAGCGTGCGGGATGGGATAAGAAGCTAAAATTCGATACGATGATCGATACCACTATGGAGGGCGTTGCTAAATAGATTCCCTAAAGGGGTAAGGATAAAATGAGTGAAATAGGTGGAGGAAGAGGACAAGGAATAGGAATGGGTGGCAGGGGTTTGGGTCCTGATGGAGAATGCCGATGCCCACAATGCGGATACACCATGCCCCATCAAGCCGGAGTGCCGTGCTATCAGCAGACCTGCCCGAAATGCGGAAGTAAGGTGACAAGAGAGTAATAGAAGTTTTTATCCGACTTTTTGTTCCAATTTTAAACCTTGTTTCGAATCGTTCGATACGAGGCTATCCGCTTTAAACTCCACTCTGCGTCATCCATCTCTCCCTGCTCCTTCCAATATTCGTAGTTCTTCCTCCATGCGTCTACCGGCACTTCATAGTCCGAGATATCCTTACCTGCGAGCGACATAATCTCCGCAGCGTGTTCGTATGCATCTGCCGCACCAAAGAAGTTCTCCATTGAATAAAAGAAGTTGCCAATGGTTTCATAACGGTCCTTGCATGCGTCATAGTCTCCCGCTTTCTCATGCATCTGGCATGTCATAGTCATAAAGAACGCCCATAGCGATCGCTCTCCGATTCGCTCTGCAAACGTTGACGCCGCCTCAAAAAGCTCTGCTGCCTCCTTCCATCGGTGAACCGTATCGCAGATCCGTGCAGCATTGAAATAGCCATACATACACAAGAAGTAGCTTCCTTTACGCTCCTTTAACTCTGCATAGCGTCTCCAAATGGCGATTGCAGCCTCGTAGCCTCCCTTCTTCTCTTCCTCTCTCGCCTCACGTTCATAAGACCGTGCTTCTAAATATGCATCCATCTCGCATCCCCTCTTTCATTCTAACATTCTGTAATAAATAATGCTTAACGTAATATATATAACTTTCTAATTTTAATAATACATAAATATACTGCATTTTGTATTACCGAAAAGCTCACCACCAAATGCGCTACCCAGCGCTCCCGCACCCATTACCAAGAATTTCATACCATATACAAAATCTTCAATCTCTTGCCCTGCTTTCCTCGGTTTCTATCCCTGCCTCGCCCTCTCTTTTCTCTTTTGTCAGAGTACTTCGCATATACCACGAGATCTTCACACCTATAAGTGATAGAATAACTGCACCGAGAAGGGATAAGAAAAGGGTTAGATACCCCATGGGATAA
This sequence comes from Methanosarcinales archaeon, assembly GCA_016649585.1. Taxonomy (GTDB): domain Archaea; phylum Halobacteriota; class Syntropharchaeia; order Alkanophagales; family Methanospirareceae; genus JACGMN01. The sequence continues at coordinate 1,282 of JAENXH010000109.1, read as the reverse complement.
TTACCGGTGCTTAACCAGATTATACATTCGCTCCCCCCCCACAGAATCAGCCCTGAGGCAATTATAGAGGATAATATTGCCCAATGCCGCACTATTTTCTCGCCTTCTATGAGCATATTCATCATCTTTCCTATGAGTGGCGCGAGTACTGCTCCGATGTACCACCATATGCTAAACTTAATGTAGTGCACGAAACCCAATAATATATTCCCACTTATTTCTGGTTCCACCCGGGTATAGCCCATGATACCTTGAGAAGTGCCTGCTAAGAGCAGCACAATTGCAACGATATAAGTGACAAACGAAATCTTACCGCCGTACAATGACTGCTTCACGCTCTCAACGAATTCTATAATCAGATTCTCACGTCCCAATCCCTTTAGCAGTGTGTAAATTCCTATAACCCCCAAGAGCAGTCCCATCGCTTTACTTGAGAGCCCAAGCAGTAAAGAAACGGCATACAGGAACAGAATAAGGCCTATGGGTGGTAAGAACGTGCGAGAAAACTTTGGATCCTCTAACAATCTCTTAATCACATAAAGAGTGCTTTCTAAAGGCTCACTCTGCCTTACTACTACTCTCCGGACGGAATCTATCTTCACTCGCGACTGGATAAGTGGGATAATCCATTCGTCCTCTGCACCATCACTCACGAGAATTGCGGATTCCGCTCTGGATTTAGACAGAACAACATCAAGTTCGTGCCCTATTTTTCTATCCGATTCTACACCGACACTCTTATCTCCTGTGATCAAAACGACTTCCACCTCAGCGTCTTCTTCACTCGAACTCAACCGTTCATATATCCTGATTGCTTCAAAAATCGCATTTATATCGGATTCTTCAGGATCAGCGAGAGCCAACTTTGTTGCCGCGGATAAAAGCGCCTCTTTACCAATAATAGGTGTCTCCAAGCCTGCTTTCTCACCTACGTCATTATCGCGGTCTACGCAAATAACAAGCGTCTTAGTTTTAGGCCCCACCCTTTCGTTCCTCTACTATCTTTATTTCCTCATGCAATATATAACTTTCGGAGACTCAACAGTATGTGAACGTATTTGCTCAATATATTGTGGTATAAATTCCAAATCTATTGAGCATGTTCATATATTCCAATATTCTCTTTTTGTCATTATTCACTATGGCTATTCCAATATTATCATAAAATTTCATGATAGTTCTAATCTCATTTCTCTTAATCAAGTCCCATTGAGACATGTATTCTCTTGTTAATAAATTTACAAGACAAGTAATATTATATTTAATCTCTGTCATTTTATAA
>JAENXH010000108.1 GCA_016649585.1 Methanosarcinales archaeon | reverse complement strand
ATTTATGTTATCGCGATCAACTACAAAGGCGAGGTAGTGTTTCCATACAGTGAAAATGTGGGCGTGATAAATGCGAGGGCAACTCCAGTTGAAGAAGGCACGTGGGAGGAAAAAATTGCCGACCTCGACAACGGGAGATACGTCGTGATTTCTCTGGATAAGGGAAGGGATGAGGAAACTTATGCTATAGAAAATGGGGTGTGGGCCGCAGGTGATGAAAGTAAGACGATGGAGCAGCGAGTGGCGATTCTCGAAGCTGCGATAACCTCTGCAGGCAGCGACGATATGTTCGAGCTTGCATACTTCTCAGTTTCAACACCACAGGTCAGTTTGGACCTACCGGAAACTGCAGAGGTAGATGATGAGATACAAGTGACCGCTGAGACGAACATAAAAGATGGAGAAAAAGCGTTTGTATCGCTATCATTCAACGCGAACATCATAAAGACGACTTCTACGCTCATCGAAGACGGCAGTGTGGATGCAAGCATTGATACAAGTGGTCTTCAGCCCGGCAGATATAACGTAGCAGTGCACATCAGTGGAAGAGCCTCTGATGAAAAGGAGGTGATACTGGTGGAGAAGACTGAGGAAGAAAGTGAAGAATCGTTACCGCAAAACGAATCTCTGGCAGAACCTGAGGCTATTGCAGAAGTGAATGAAAGTTTGAGTGCAGGAAATGAGAGCCAGGAAGAACAGGGAGAACAAGGAATACCGGTGAACGCGTGGGAGGTACTTATCGCCCTCGCCATGGCAACTTTTGTGTCGGTCGGTATGAAGCGCAGGTGCCGCTAATTTGGACTTATAATTATGAGCATGAAAGATTTTGAAGATTGCAACTTATGCGAATGGAACTGTGGGATTAATAGAAAGGAAGAAGTGGGCGTGTGCAATGTAAAAATGCCAGAGATCGCATATACCTGCCTGGCAGAGTCCCTTAAAAGTTACTCAATAACCTTACTCGGCTGCAATTTTAGATGCCTTTATTGTAACGCGTACCGCTTATCTCAATATCCCGCTACTAACTGGTTTTATCGCGGGTATGTTGATCCGAAAGATTTGGCAAAAGAAGCGGTGGATAAACTAAGGGAAGCGGGTCTCGAGAAGCTGGGTTTTACCGGTGGAGAGCCGACTATACATCTCCCTTATATCGAAGAAGTGGTAAAAGAGTCGAAGAAATTGATGCCTGAACTAAAGATAGGAGTAACAACAAACGGTTTTGCTACCAAAGAGAGTATGGAGCGGATTGTAGATATGTGCTCTTACATTACACTGGAGATAAATGCATTCAACGATGATACGCATCTGGCGTTGAGTGGTGCTCCGGTTGAGCCGGTCTTAAGAAATGCAGAATATCTTATCCGGAATAAAAGTAAGGTGAGGGCGTTTAAAACCGTTGTGGTGCCAAAGATAAACGATAGCGAGATAGAAGCGATAGCACAGTTTATTGCCTCGTTTGATGCTTCAATACCCTACCACTTAGTTGGATTCAGGCCAAGTTTTATGCTATATTACCATCCAGGACCTTCAACAAGCGAGCTGGAAGCGATAGCGAGCACCTGTAAGCGATATTTGGAAAACGTTGAGTGGGGCGGGGAATCACCAAAGGAAACGGGATTTGATGAATCCGGTGCAGCGTTGGCAATGAGATATGCTGAATTAGCAGGATGCGTAAGAAGAGACAGGAACTGTGGACTGTGTAACATGAACAAAAGATGCCCTGCGATATTAAGAGAGCCCTGGCTGTGTAATCCAAAGGAGGTTAAAATAGCAAAACATAATGGCACGTAGCGAAGCAATACAGGGGAATGGAACAAAAAGCGAAGAAATAAGAGCACAGTATAAAAAATTCATCGGAAGGAAGATTCTCTTTATTTTCTCTTCAATCATCTTAATTGTTATTACTGCAGGCATATCTGCAACGCTTGGCTCTTATTCTATCTCGGTCGTAGAGGTGTATTCAATTTTATGGCACGGTCTATTTCAAAATCCCGAAACTACCAAGGAGATTGTCGTATGGGATTTGAGACTGCCCCGCATCTTATTGGGGATTTTAGCGGGCATAGGGCTTGCAATTGCAGGGACAGCAATGCAAGGGGTTGTACGGAATCCATTGGCAAGTCCTTACACCTTAGGGATTGCATCTGCGGCAGGATTTGGCGCTGCCGTTGCCATACTTTTAGGTGCAGGTTTTGTCACCGGTCAGTATCTTATCATAGCCAATGCATTCATCTTTGCTTTGCTCTCTTCTTTCATTATCTACGGACTATCGCGACGTAAAGGTGCGACGCCAGAGACGATGATTTTAGCGGGTATTGCATTGATGTATTTATTCTCTGCAATGACCGGGATTTTACAATATTTTGGAGAAGCAGAAGCGGTGAAAGAGGTTGTATTCTGGATGTTTGGAAGTCTTGGAAGAGCCACATGGGATAAGCTTTTTTTCGTGTTCGTTATCCTCGCCATCTGCGTCCCAATTCTCATGTCGAAATCATGGGATTTGAACACACTTGGTGCCGGCGATGAGAGTGCAAAAAGCCTCGGTGTAAACGTTGAGCAGACAAGAGTTGTCTGTTTCACACTTGCATCTCTCGTAACCGCAGGCATTATTTGCTTCACGGGAACCATTGGGTTCATAGGGTTGGTTGCGCCTCACATGTGCAGAATGGTTATCGGTGGAGACAACAGGTATTTAATTCCTGCTTCCGGGCTGTTCGGTGCCGCCCTTTTGCTCGGTGCGGATACCGTTGCAAGAACGATCATAGCACCCACTATCCTCCCCGTAGGATTGATCACCGCCTTCATGGGTGTTCCGTTGTTCCTTTACCTGATATTAAGAAGAAGGGGGGAGTATTGGTAAGATAAATGGTGCAACTAAAAGTAAAAGATGTGACCTTCAGCTATGCACGAGTGCCGGTGCTAAAAGATGTACGCTTAGAGGTTGCGACAAAAGAGATTTTAGGCGTGTTAGGTCCCAATGGTGCGGGGAAATCCACGCTCCTGAAGTGTATTGATAGAATTCTCTCTCCTCAAAAAGGCTGTATTTCGCTTGATGGTCTTGATATAACGAAGATGAGTAGAATAGAACTTGCCAAAAAGATCGGGTATATCCCGCAAAGTATCTCACACGTATTCTCTGCTACCGTATTCGATACGGTTCTCATGGGTAGACGCCCTCATCTCGGCTGGCGAACGAGCGAAAAAGACACTGAAGCGGTCTTAGAAACTTTACAGATGCTGCATATCGAAGACCTTGCCATGCGAGACGTTAACGAGCTTAGCGGGGGTCAGATGCAGAAAGTATTTATCGCACGAGCGCTCACACAAGAGCCCGATCTGCTTCTGCTTGACGAGCCCACTTCCAATCTCGACATTAGACACCAGCTTGAAGTGATGCATACCATAAAAAGCATCGTGAGAAAGAAGGGAATTTCGGCGATAATGGCTATCCACGACCTCAATTTAGCTGCACGCTACGCAGATAGAATAATAATGATGCATAATGGCACAATTTTCTCTGATGGAGATCCTGCTTATGTCCTCACGCGGGAGAATATAAAACGGGTTTACGGTGTGGATGCTGAGGTGAACTATAACGACGGGAGACCATATATTGTACCTCTAAAACCCGTAAAACATGACGAAGGTGGTAGTGGATAATCCTGTTTGAATTGGATTCTTTCTTTTCTCACCACATGCAAAGAGGATCGAAGCAGAGTTTACTTACTTAACTCTGCTTCTCTCTCCGTAACTTTGGCATCAACTTCGATTTGAGGAGCCATCCGAGACCAACCAGAATTAATAGTGGCAAGGCGTATCCAACGAGGATTATAAGTCCCCGTATCACTGATACGAAGGCTTCAAAGGCATCGCGAAAAGCATCCCGTATGCCCCAGCTATGCGTTATCGGCTCCGGTTCGTATAGGGCGACGGAGATCGTTGCAAGCTCCGCACGGTTCTCAAGATAGTTTATCCTACCGGTAAGCCGTTCGATATCATTCCGCACACGCTCCAACTCACGTTCAACGTCTAGAACGTCCTCGACATCCTCAGCTATATCCAGAATCTCCAGTAACCGCTTCTCCTGCCGCTCGGAATTGTTTAGCCGCGCCGTCAAATCAATATATTCTTCCGTAACGTCTTCTCCAGAGATGTGTTTTGATTTAACAGCACCAATCTGCTCTATTTCTGCGATAACCTGCAGGAACTCATCTGTTGGCACCCTGAGCGTAATATCACCCCGCTTATGTCCGGTATCAGTAACATACGAGTAAGAATCAGAAACAAAACCACCCGAACGTTCTACTATTCCTATAAGTGCGTCAGAACTTGCTTGGAAGTCTTCTACTTCGATACTTAATGAAGCACTTTGGATAATCTTCCGCTCTGTATTCGCATTAGTATATTGAGATTCAGGTGTTTCTCTTCCTACCGGTGTAGGCATTACTGCCGGCGTAGGTATTGCTGCTGGAAATCCTTTACCTCCCCATGTATCCACATCAGAATATTCTGCCGGCCCCTTCAACTCTGATAATGAAGAGGCGAAAAAACCTGCTGAAGCTGCTAACATGCAGAGTACAACGACAGCCGCGATTTTTGTATATTTCTCCATCTTTATTACCTCACCTACAAAACTCATCAGTTTTCATCGTTTATATGATTTTCGTAAGCTACGAACCGAGTTGAAGTTATAGATGAGTTTAAAAGCAGGGAAAACAAAAATAGAGTGAATGATTCCCAATCCAAATAAGAGCAATACCCGGAATGGAATGGCTGAAGACGATGCTATAAACGATGAAAAATTGCTCATTTTGCCTTTAAACGATAAAAACTCGAAGAAGATCTCTCAGGTTATTTCAAGTGATACCGCGCGGAACATTTTAGAAGTTCTTGCATCCACATCACGGTCAGCATCGGAGATTGCGGAAAAACTTGGTATTCCTTTAACTACCGTGCAGTACAATCTTGAGAAGCTTTACGATGCAGGGCTGGTGAAGGTAG
>JAENXH010000107.1:4740-5106 GCA_016649585.1 Methanosarcinales archaeon | reverse complement strand
ATCATAGACTCATCATTCTTACCGTGCATGTAATTTCAATAAGTGGTAATTGATATAGTTATTTCGTGACGCCCCCTTATTAAGTTTATATCGGCAGTTCAGCAATCCTAAGCTGGGAGCGTTTGACGTAGTATCGTACTAAATCTTTTATCGTTAGGCGTAGTTACTTAACTCAATGCTACTGAAAGAACTCACCGAAGTATACGAAAAAGTCAGAGCGACATCAAGTAAACTGGAGAAAATATCCCTTGTTGCTGACTTGTTGCAAAAGACGCCCTCTGAGACGTTGCCTTTGGTCTGTTACATGCTCCGCGGCAAAATATTCCCGGACTATTCGGCACAGGAACTCCGACTTGGGTGGTCGAG
>JAENXH010000107.1:0-4730 GCA_016649585.1 Methanosarcinales archaeon | reverse complement strand
TCGCGTATAACAAATTCGGCGATCTCGGTTCTGCAGTCGAATTGATCTTCGAGCGGAACCCTAAGATTTCGGTTTCGTTAATCGCGGAGCCCCTAACGGTCGAAGTGTGCTACAACGCGCTTGTAAAAATAGCTACGCTCAGTGGTAAGGAGTCGCTACGGCGTAAAAGAGCTATTTTGATGGGATTACTGAATCAGAGTTCGCCCGAGGAGGCGAAGTTTATTGTGAAGACCATTATCGGCGAGATGCGCTACGGCTTCAAGCAGGGTTTATTAGAGGAAGCGATTGCAGAAGCGTTTTCGGTAGACGTGGAAGTGCTCAGGAAAGCGTATATGGGCAGGTCAGATATAGGTGAAGTGGCACGAATCGCAAAAGAGCGGCCTGAGACTTTACAGACACTTGCAATCGTGCTCGGCAGGCCGCTACGACCGATGCTTGCGGAAACTGCCGATACGCTTGAAGAAGGGTTCAAACGATTTGATAAAGCGCTCTTTGAATACAAATATGATGGTGCGCGACTCAGCATTCATAAAAATAACGAAGCGGTAAACATATTCACGCGGGGAGCCGAAGAGGTGAGTCAATCGCTTCCCGAAATTGTAGAGGAAACAAAAACGATTCCGCATTCGTTTATCGTGGACTGCGAGATAATCCCATTTGAACATTCGCCAAAAGCGTTCCAGGAGCTGATAAAGCGGCTCAGGAGGAAGCATAGAGTTGAGGAGTTTGCACGAAAGATTCCGCTGAAACTGTACGTCTTCGACCTTATTTATCTCGACGGGACAGCCCTTATTGATACACCGTTGCTAAAACGGAGGGAACTGTTGAGCACGGTGATTCAGCCTACCGAGCACGTGGAAATAGCGAAATGTATCCTGACAAAAAGTAGCGCAGAAGCGCGGATTATGTTCCAGGAGGCGCTGGATCTCGGCTTTGAGGGGCTGATGATCAAGAATCCACAGTCATTATACACGCCGGGTAAACGCGGAAGTGAATGGTTGAAGCTGAAACCAGAAGCGGAAACGTTGGATCTGGTTGTTATTGCGGTCGAATACGGTCACGGTAAGCGTACGAACCTGCTCTCTGATTACACCTTTGCGACAAGGGATAGGGGAGGCAATCTCGCCCCTATAGCAAAGGCGTTTGGTGGCTTAAAGGACGCTGAGATCGAAGAAATGACAGAATACTTTAAAAGCATCGCACGGGAGCAACATGGCAGGTCCTTCTTGGTAGAGCCAAAGGTTGTGGTCGAATTAAAATTCGACGAGATCCAGAAAAGTTCGTTATACGGAATAGGATACGCACTAAGATTCCCACGCATCAAACGTATACGCTGGGACCTCTCAGTCGATGAGATAGATTCGATAGATACCGTTGAAAGAATCTTCAAGCGACAGAAAAGAAGTGCGTAACAATGATTTTACTTTATACGTCAAGATCCACGGGGTTTTTGAAAAAGGAATCCATGAAAAAGTAGCTACCTTTTCAACCTCAGCACGACAGACGTTTCCACTTGTCGGTCAGGAATGTTCCAGTAACTTCGGAGAAGTCTATCTTTTCCCTCTGACGATACCAAAGTGAAGCCAAATCGCTCTTAGAACCAAATAGCCCACGTGCAAGATCGGACAGGTACACTGACGGTGAAACGAAATTGGTGTAATCTTGTAAGTGCTACGTTCTGTTTTCACACTGATTCAGAGTTGATGTTCAGAGGTGATGAAAAGAAACGGTATTTATATAATCCGGCAAACAACATTCTCTGAGGTGGTACCATGGGATCAGAAGATAAGATGGAGAACAGATGGGTAGTATTGGTTGGAGCGCTCATGCTCCAATTATGCCTCGGTGCAGTCTACGCGTGGAGTGTTTTCGCTGCGGAGCTTAAAAAAGAAGTAGCGCTTGGCGGTTTTGGTTGGAGCGTAACCGAAACGCAAATTGTTTTTTCAGCAGCACTTGCAACCTTTGCACTGGTCATGGTAGTAGCCGGAAAATGGCAGGATAAGCTCGGGCCTCGAAAAGTAGCACTCGCAGGAGCGCTTGTTCTCGGGCTCGGATACATACTCGCGAGTTTCATGCCAGGAAATTTCCTCTGGGTAATAATAACGCTTGGATTTATTGCAGGAGCTGGAATAGGTATTGGTTATGTTTGCCCAATTGCGGCTATTGGCAAGTGGTTTCCCGATAAACTCGGACTGGCAACGGGAATAGCGGTCGCTGGTTTTGGCGCTGGCGCGTTCTTCATATCCGTTTTATCCGGAAAAGGTATAAATATGCCGGGATTGGAGGTTGATCTTATACAATTACTTGCAAACTATGGGCTTGGTGGAACACTACTAATATGGGGTATTGTTTTCCTCGCTTTTGGCGGTACGGGTGCTTTGCTTTTGAAAAACCCACCTACTGGCTGGAAGCCACCTGGTTGGGTGCCCCCCGCAAAATCGAGTAGTGCTAATGTGAGAGAGGACTGGGAAAGATCTGATATGATGAAAACATCACAGTTCTGGATGCTGCTTGCCATGTTTGTTTGCGCGGCATCTGCAGGACTCATGACCATTGGTATATTAAAATTATACGGTATTGACTCTGGTCTCACCGCAGCGGCGGCAGGCACTGCTGTTGGTATACTTGCTTTATTCAACGGTGCTGGTAGAATATTATGGGGCTGGGTTTCGGACAAGATTGGAAGAACAATAGCTATGGGGGTAATGTTTTTCCTGCAAGCAGGCATGATGTTCACTCTCATATTTATGGGTCTTGGTTCAACCATGGAAGGGCTCACAGTAGCAGCGGCTTGGATCGGGTTAATGTTTGGGGGTAATTTTGCATTATTCCCTGCCGCAACAAGGGAGTTCTTTGGTATAAAGAACTATGGCGGCAACTATGCTATGGTGTTTTTAGGTTATGGTGTAGCGGGTATTTTAGGGCCAATCGTGGCGGGGCAAGCAAAAGATATTCTTGGAAGCTATGACGTGGCATTTATCCTCTGTGGAATATTGTGTGTCATAGCCGCGGTATTAGCATTCATAACGAGAGCGCCACACCACTATAGCTAGCGCAAGCATAAGTTTAGTTAACTACCTCGCGAGCTGCTGTAAATCGGCTCCTGCTTGACGCGCCGTGCCGCGATAAGATTAGGTATTTTCCCTGAAGGATCAAATGCGAGTACCGTTCATCTATTACTCTATAATCGAATTCAGGATATTATTAGGGTTTACTTTAGCAATCCAAGATGACACAGAATGAAGATGCACTAAAAACCCATGAGAAGGAGCGATTAAATCCTATTTCCAGAGTAAATTATATTTTTCCCTTCCTCGTATATATTCATGAGGTACGAAGGAAGTGAAACTCTGGACCATCGGGACGAGTAACAGGAGCCTGGAAGAGTTTTTAGGCTTGCTCGAGGTATACCAGATAGAAGCTATTGCAGATGTGAGACGATTTCCTACGTCCAAACACAAGCATTTCAAACAGGAGAATCTAAAAGCGTGTTTGACGCAGGCATCGCATACCATCACGTTACAGAACTCGGTGGTTATCGAAAAGGAGGTTATACGAAATATATGAGAACAGCGGAATTTGAGGTAGGGTTGCGGTACGTTGAACAACTCGCAGCGTCACAGAGAGTGGCAATCATGTGCGCTGAACTTCTCTTCTCGCAGTGCCATCGCCGGTTCATAGCCGATGCGCTTAAACAGCGTGGTCACACTGTACTGCACATAATAGATGAGAAAAGGATTGAGGAGCACAAAGACAGAGGAATAGGCGATAAAACCGCAGATAAGACATTGGACGAGTTTTTGCGGGTAGAATAATATGCTCTGCTGGGATTCCATCGCTTTTTCTAAAGAACGGGTTACAATATATATCTCTCAAAAATGGAAGAAATAGTCACATTTCACTCTGAAAATCAGAAAATAGTTGGAAACTTGCATCTGCCTTATCAAAACGCACCGTGCGTTGTTACTTTGCATGGTCTGGAGAGCAGTAAAGATAGTAGAAAATGGTCTAAAATAGCAGCGAGGCTTTATGATGAAGGCTACGCATGCTTGCGATTCAATTTCCGGGGTTGTGGAACCGGGTCTGAAAAAAGTGAGGGCAATTTTGAGGATGCGCGCCTGACAGGGCGAATCAGGGATTACAAATGTGCTTTACAGTTTCTGCACGATACAGGCAAGGTTGATATGCGTAAATTGGGCGTTATTGGCTCCAGTTTTGGTGGAATGGTTGCAGTAGCGGCGCAAGATAGAAGAATTGAAGCCATGGTATGTTTATCAACCCCGTACATTATACCGCAAATTTTAAACGAAGCAGGCGAATACGACGCGCTTCCATCAGGCAGCAGAAGATTCAAAAAAAGATTCTATGAAGATCTGCAAAACTACGATTTGTTAGAAGCTGTTAGAAGCGCGTTTCCAATTATGATTCTACACGGTAATTTGGATGAAGTAGTTCCACCTGAGCATGCTCAAAAACTGTACGAAGCTGCACAGGACCCAAAAAGATTGGAGATGGTGGTGGGGGCAGATCATGTTTTTTCCCAAACGGGACACTTAAACAAGGTGATTGATCTGAGTTTGGAATGGTTTAACAAATATCTCCGTTAACTAAGGTGACGTCACAGAATAAGTGTGCCAAGTTCATGACGATGGATAGATAGTATAGTTCCATTCTCCATGGAAGTCATCGCGTTTAATACTGACTGCTTCCAACTCTTCCTTTGAGATTTT
>JAENXH010000106.1 GCA_016649585.1 Methanosarcinales archaeon | reverse complement strand
CAGACCGAGAAGTGCAGTGGTGATCGAGGACGATGGCGTCTATATCAGCAACTACATCTTAGTGACGCCAGTAAAATCGCTTCAGATGTTCCCTACTACTTATTGCATGGGAAGAAATGCGAGGGCAACCTCTCAGTCAATCGTCTATGCTACGAATGATGCGAAGATTGATATAGGTTCGAGAGCGGTGCTTCAGGGCGAAGGAAGCAGGGCGGAGATAATATCAAGGGTAATTGCTACGGATAATGCAAAAGTAATCGCACGTGGTGATGTTTTTGGAGAAGCGGCAAATGCAAAGGGGCATATTGAATGCAGGGGATTAATGCTTTCTGATACTGCAACGATAGATTCGATTCCAGAGCTCAAAGCGACACGTAGAGACCTTGAGCTTTCGCATGAAGCTGCGGTTGGTAAGATAGCAGAAGAGGAGATCCAGTACCTGATGGCACGGGGTCTGAGCGAGGACGAGGCTACTTCTGTTATCATTCGTGGGTTTTTGAATGTGGACATCACGGGACTTCCAGATGCGCTTGCAAAAGAGACCAAGAAGATGTTTGATATGAGTTTGGAGAAGGTAATGTGAAGCGAGGTGTGTAGAAACAATGGAAGAGAGACTGAAGGCGCTTGAAATCGCCATGAAACTCGAAGATGATGGCAAGAAGTTTTACACGGACGCCAGTGAGAAGGCTACTAGCACTTTTGCAAAAGATATGTTTGGGTCATTGGCAAAGGACGAAGACGTGCACCTGGAAAAAGTGAAGGAGATCTATGATAAGCTAAAAGAAGAAAGAGCGTGGCCAAAAGTGGTGACATCCATAGGCGATGTCGTAAAGACAAAAGCAGTTTTCCCTAAGGATACGAAAGACCTGAATATGACCGAGGGAGAGATTTCTGAGAGCATAAACGTACTTAAGATGGGCATGGAAATGGAGGAGAAGAGTATTAAGTTCTACAATGAGCTGGCGGAGAAAGCCACCGACCCTTTTGAGGTCAGATTCTATCTCGCACTTGCGCATGAGGAGCGAGGACATCATCTCAGCCTTTGGGATTATCGCGAGTATCTTGAGGACCCTGCAGGCTGGTACAGCATGAAAGAAGGTTACCGGCTGGATGCCGGTTGAATACAAAAAGATGGTCAAACTTTTTGGTGTCTCCGGGAGTCCAAGAAGCGCCGCAACTGATTGGATAATTAAAGAGGCGTTACGGTACGCAGAAGAGCGTTGGAACGCGGAAACACGGTACTTCTCGGTTCGCGGTAAGAAACTCAACTTCTGTATTCACTGCGACCACTGCATCAAAGAAGGAAGTTGTGTTCACGACGATGCGATGCAAGAGGTATATTCCGGCTTCGAATGGGCCGATGCGGTCTTGATTGGAACGCCGGTTTATCAAGGAACCCTCAGCGGCCAGTCAAAAGTGGTTCTCGACCGTATGAGGGCGTTTGCGGCGAGCAACCCGCAGGCACTCAGAGAGAAAGTAGGAGCAGCAGTTGCGGATGGCGGGGACCGTATAGGTGGGCAGGAGCTTGCCATCAGGGCTATAACAGATTTCTATGTAATAAATGAGATGATCCACGTAGGTGGCGGTGCGTTCGGTGCAAACCTCGGTGCCACTTTCTGGTCGAAGGATAAAGGTGCCGCAGGCGTTGAAGAGGACAAAGAAGGCTTAAAAAGCCTTTACAAGACGGTGAACAGGTTAATAGAGGTTTGTTCTATGATAAAGAAGGTGAAACAAACGGGTAGATGAACAATAATAAGGGGATAGCATGGGGTATTACAGGCTCCGGGGATTATATGCGCGAGTCTGTTGTGCTGATGGAGGAGCTCGCAAAGAAGTACAACCTGGAGGTTCATGTTTATCTCTCCAAGGAGGGCGAGGTTGTTTTAAAGTACTACAAGCTTTTGAAAGAAGTAAAGGAGAATTTTCCAAGGGTGAGCGTAGAAAAAGGGCCAAATGCACCTTTTCTCACAGCAAAACTCCAGTTAGGCACGTACTCGTTATTTTTAATCACGCCCGCTACGGCAAATACCGTGGCAAAGATAGCATACGGCATCGCTGATTCGCTCATTACCAATTCGGCAGCACAAGCTATGAAGGTGGATGTGCCGGTGTATATCTTCCCCGTAGACCAGAAAGAGGGCGAAATAATAACGAAGCTGCCCAACGGCAGTGACTTGAAGATACGAATACGGAAAGAGGACATGGAGAACGTGGATAAGTTACGAAGAATGCAAGGTATCACGGTCTTGGGCCGGCTTGAAGAGATAGAAGATGTGGTGAAGAAGCTCGGATAATTGACGTTGGAGTAATCAATCGGGGTCATACTTTAACAAAAAGACGGTATGAACGAACTAACGTAAAATTATAAAAAAGAAAAAATGCTGTGCGTGTTTCACATCCACATCGCACAGCACTTCTTTAAGAAGACAACCTCAGTCAGACTGATGAGACTACAAATCAGCTCAGTCTTTGTAGTTTCCACCAGCCTCTTAATGGACTCTAAAGCCATAACTCAACCATTAAGCCATGCATGAGAAACTTTAAAAAGCTTGTTAGTATTCTGCTTTAGCAGTTTTTCCGGTAGGTAAGAAGTCTGATGTTTTATATAATGATGGAAACAATTTCATGAACGGTGGTACATTGAAATCTGATATAGGCAATCTCGGCAGGTATAGATGCGATGAGGTGCCATTTACAAAACCACCAATACCTGGACGGGTAGAAGCTACCGGAGTGGGAGGTAAAAAATGACGAAGAAAGAATTGGATGTGTTGTTGAAGGAAGAGCGGGTTTTTGAGCCCTCCAAGGAGTTGGTCCAGCGGAGCAACATTAAGAAATGGATGGATGAGCATAAAATCGAAAGCTACGATGAATTGCTCTCCAAAGCCCAGAACATAGAGTGGTACTGGAGCGAAATTGCGAAGGAGCTCGATTGGTTCAAGCCATGGAGTAAAGTGCTCGACGATAGTGATGAACCGTTCTACAAGTGGTTCGGGGACGGTAAGATGAACATAGCCCATAACGCCCTTGACAGACACATGGATACCGGACATAAGAACAAAGTGGCGTTTATCTGGGAAGGTGAAGACGGAGAAGTCAGAAAAATAACGTACCGGGATCTCTACAATGAGGTGAACCGATTCGCAAATGCATTGAAGAGCCTTGGCGTAGCGAAAGGTGACAGGGTAGCAATTTACCTGCCAATGATCCTGGAGTTACCGGCGGCAATGCTCGCCTGTGCGAAGGTGGGGGCCATTCACTCGGTCGTATTCTCTGGGTTCAGCGCGAAGGCGTTGCGGGATAGAATAAACGATTGCAAAGCAAAGGTGCTTATAACCGTAGATGGGTTCTACAGGAAGGGGAGCATCATCAATGCAAAGGCGAGCGCGGATGAAGCATTGCTGGATGCAGCATCAATAAAGAACGTGGTTGTGGTCAGACGTATGAAAGGAGAGGTTTCAATGTCTGATGACCGGGATCTCTTCTGGGACGAACTTATAGCGGGCGAATCAACCCGTGCAGAAACGGAGGAGATGGATTCAGAGGATCTGCTGTATATACTCTACACTTCCGGTACTACCGGGAAGCCTAAGGGAATCGTACACGTGCATGGAGGCTATGCAGTTGGAACCTATGGAACTCTCAAGTACGTCTTCGATCTGAAGGATGAGGACATCTGGTGGTGTGCGGCTGACATAGGCTGGGTTACCGGACATTCATACATCGTCTATGCTCCGCTGATGCTTGGTGTGACATCGTTCATGTATGAGGGCGCACCCGCATATCCCCACGGTGACAGATGGTGGGAGATGATAGAAAGACATGGGATAACGGTACTCTATACCGCGCCAACAGCAATCAGGGCTCATATGCGCCTTGGAGACGAGTGGCCGAAGAAAAATGACCTTAGCAGTCTTAGATTACTCGGGAGCGTTGGTGAACCGATAAACCCTGAGGCATGGATATGGTACTACAAGCTTATTGGAACTGAGAGATGCCCGATAATGGACACGTGGTGGCAGACAGAGACCGGAAGCTTTATGATCTCACCCCTGCCGATAACGCCACTGAAGCCGGGATCGGCAACGCGGCCGTTGCCGGGGGTTGATGCAGACATCTACAACGAGGATGGTGAATCTGTCACCAACAAAGGAGGGTATTTAGTAATCAAGAAACCATGGCCAGGGATGCTCAGAACACTCTACGGTGACCCGGAGCGCTATAAAGAAGTATACTGGAGCAGGTTCCCTGGGGTGTATCTGGCAGGTGACGTTGCAAGGAAGGATGCAGATGGTTACTTCTGGATTCAAGGTAGGTACGATGATGTGGTTAATGTTTCAGGGCACAGGATAGGGACAGCGGAGATCGAATCCGCTCTGGTAAGTCACCCAGCAGTTGCCGAGTCCGCGGCGGTTGGAATACCGCATGAATTGAAGGGCGAGTCGGTCAGGGTATACGTCATCCTAAAGGAAGGGCAGACTCCCTCTGCAGAGTTAAAAGATGAGTTGAGGACGTGGGTGAGGAAGGAGATCGGTCCGATAGCGGTACCGGATGAGATGTACTTCGTGGAGGATCTGCCGAAGACAAGAAGCGGTAAGATCATGAGGCGGGTTATAAAGGCTAAGGCGCGTGGTGAGCCAGTTGGAGACATCTCAACGCTTGCAAACCCCGAAGCAGTCGAGGCGTTAGACAGGGCTCTCTAAGCCCTTCTTTTCTTTTATTTTTTATTTTTTCTCTTTCGTCTTCTTGCTAATGATTTTTTATTATGCCGGTAAACTAATGAGAAGCCGAAGCGTATCAGAGCAAGGTGGGGAATTTATTTACCCTATAAATGACGCTATCATAATACCGTTCTTGAACCTTCTGTACTTCTTCGATCCGCAAACTTTTTCATCTATAAACCGTTACGTAAAATTGTAGAAGGCGAACGAAAAGGAGCGCTGTATGTATATGGGTTTAGACGAGAAGCGTAGAACGCAGGATGTGATGAAAAAAAGATATCCACAAAAGTTTGCGTCAGAAGAGAAGATATTCGGGCATGTTCATCGAGGTGCCAGGATATTTATTGGTACAGGATGTGGCGAACCCCAGTATCTCGTTCGTGCCCTCATACAGTACGCAGAATCAAATCCAAAGGCTTTCTTCGATGCCGAAGTATTCCATGTATGGACTCTTGGTGTTGCGCCCTATACAGATGAGAAATTCAAGTATAATTTTCGGCATAACTCGTTCTTCGTTGGCAACAGTACGAGAGACGCGGTGAATAAAG
>JAENXH010000105.1 GCA_016649585.1 Methanosarcinales archaeon | reverse complement strand
CAGTCAACTGCATATTAATCAAAATTCTCTTCTGTTTTTCCTTTACTGTGATTTTGAACCTCGTTTAAATATGAATTCACAGATTTTTTTTGGATCAACGCTCTGAAAAATCCTTATAATCTCGAGGTTTAAGACCCCCAAAAAAGTAACGATAAAAAAGAAAAAGAGGAGTTGAGTGAAACAGGCCGTTGAATTCTGCAAGCACTCTGAACTTTTACTTCTTCTCCTCCTCATCCTTCACATCATATTCCACATCAACGTAATCGCCCGCTTCCTTCTTCTCTTCTCCTTCGGTTTCTGCTTTGCTCTCTGCAGTTCCTTGCTTCGCGGCTTCTTCCTCCGCAGCCTGCTTCGCAGCTTCCTGGTACACCACCGCAGAGACCTCGTGCAGCGCTTTCGTCAGCTCGTCCACGTCAGCCTTTATCTTTGCCATGTCCGTCCCCTTCAACGACTCCTTCAACGTATCCTTCGCACGCTCCACCTTATCCTTCTGGTCTTTACTTATCTTATCACCCAGCTCCTCAAGTGTCTTCTCCGTAGTATAAACGAGCGAATCAGCCTGGTTCCTGAGCTCAACTTCCTCTTTACGCTTTCTATCATCCTCGCTGTACTTCTCGGCAGCTTTAACCATCTCGTCTATATCTTCCTTTGGCAGTTTCGTTGACGCGGTGATTCTAATCGACGCTTCCTTGCCCGTTCCTAAATCCTTTGCCGTGACGTTTAAAATCCCGTTTGCATCTATGTCAAATGTCACTTCTATCTGTGGTATACCACGCGGTGCTGGCGGAATACCATCCAAATGGAATCTTCCCAATGAGGTGTTATCCGTCACCATCGGGCGCTCGCCTTGCGAGATATGTATCTCCACGCTGGTTTGACTGTCCGCTGCAGTGGTAAATACCTGCGATTTCTTCGTTGGTATCGTGGTGTTCCGTTCTATCAACGGAGTTGCAACACCGCCTAAAGTCTCCACACTGAGCGTAAGCGGAATGACATCAAGCAAAACGATCTCTTCCTTCACCTGTCCTCCCAGTATGCCTGCCTGTATCGCCGCACCGAGTGCCACCGACTGCATCGGGTCAACCCCGCCCTCGGTCTTCTTCCCCAATATCCGCTCAAACCGCTCTTTCACGATCGGCATCCGCGTTGGTCCGCCAATAAGTAGTATCTTGTCAATATCGCCGGGCGAGAGCTTTGCATCTTTCAGTGCTTGTCGTATCGGTGGATCCAGCCTTCTCAAGGTAGGCTCAGCTAATTCTTCTACTTTCGCCCGTGTAAGCGTCTCCTCAAAATGCTTTGGCTCGCCTCCTGAGACTGCAACGAACGGCAGATTTATGGTTGTAGTGATAGAAGATGAGAGTTCTATCTTCGCTCGTTCCGCTTCATCCCGTAATCGCTGCATCGCCGTCGGGTCATTCCTCAAATCTATCCCTTCCTTAGCTTTAAATCTTTCAACAAGCCAATTTATAATCTCAGCATCCATATCGGTGCCACCCAACTGCGTATCCCCGCTGGTAGAAAGCACCTCAAATACCCCGTCACCAACATCCATGATCGTAACATCAAACGTGCCGCCACCAAAGTCAAGAACGGCAACCTTATATTCTCCGCCCTTACCAAGCCCGTAAGCCATTGCCGCTGCCGTAGGCTCGTTTATTATCCGTTTCACTTCAAATCCCGCGATCTCGCCGGCATCTTTTGTCGCCTGCCGCTGATTATCATCGAAATATGCCGGCACTGTAATAACAGCCGCATCTACGGTCTCGCCTAAATACGCCTCTGCATCCGTTTTTATCTTCTGCAACACCATTGCAGAAATCTCTTGTGGTGTAAACTCCTTGTTTACCGTCTTTACGTGGATCTTCTCCGTGGTCCCCATCTTCCTCTTTGTTTCTCTTATAGTGCCTTCAGGATTGACCACCGCCTGCCGCTTCGCTGCTACGCCGACTAACCTCTGACCGTCCTTGGTAAATGCCACCACCGATGGGAACATCTTTCCACCGTATGCACTGCCCTCGGCACTCGGTATTATCTTTGCATCTCCACTTTCATCTACAAAAGCTGCTTCTGAGTTCGTCGTTCCGAGATCAATGCCAACTATTCTTCCCATTTTTATCTGCTCCTCTATCTTCCACTCCTTATGCTAAAATCAAACACACGTTCTCAGCGTTTTTTTAAAAAATAAAAAAAGAGGGAGGAAAAAGAAGAAATTAGTAATCTCCCATTCCTTCCATACCCATGCCACCGCCGCCTGGAGGCATACCTCCTCCGGCTGGCATTGACGCTCTACTCGATGCGATTACATCGTCTATCCTCAGAATCATCGTTGCTGATTCCGTTCCTGAGCTGATAGCCTGTGTCTTTACCCGTAACGGCTCGATAACACCCGCCTTCACCATGTCCGTCGGTTCGCCCTTGAACACGTCTAAGCCTGCGTTCTTCTCCCCTCGTTCATGAGCAGACCGAAGTGCCACGAGCATATCAATGGGGTCTAAGCCCGCATTCTCGGCGAGCGCCCTCGGAACTACCTCGACAGCATCAGCAAATGCCTGTATTGCTAACTGCTCTCGACCTCCGACGCTTGCGGCATAATCCCGCAGCTTGAGCGCCAGTTCTATCTCCGCAGCTCCGCCTCCTGCGACATACTTGCCATCCTCCAAAGCAACAGCTATCACTTTCAGTGCGTCATGCATTCCTCGCTCCAACTCATCCACGACATGCTCTGTTCCGCCTCGTAGCAGTATAGACACGGCTTTTGGATTCTGACAATCCTCGACGAATATCATCTCCTCACCGCCGATCTTCCTTTCCTCAACCTGCCCTGCTTTTCCAAGGTCATCCGGTCTAACTTCCTCTAAGCTCGTCAATATCTTACCGCTTGTTGCACTCGCCAACTTCTTCATGTCGCTCTCTTTCACTCTTCTCACCGCAACTATGCCTTCTTTTGAAAGATAATGCTGTGCCAAGTCATCTATTCCCTTCTGGCAGAAGAGCACGTTTGCACCACTCGCTTTCACTTTCTCCACCATCTCCTTCAGCATCTTCTCCTCTTCTTCCAGGAACGCTTTTAACTGTTCCGGTGCGGTAATCTCTATCTTCGCATCCACCTCGGTCTTCTCTATTTCTATAGCAGAATTTATCAGCGCTATCTTTGCATTCTTCACTGTTTTTGGCATGCCTGGGTGCACACGTTCCTTGTCTATTATCATGCCCATGATCAACGTGGTATCTTCAGTGCTGCCACCCATTTTCTTCTCTACCTTTATGTTGTCAATGTCTATCTCTTTCACTCCTTTTTCCGCTACCATTCTCACTGCGTTCACTGCGAGATCGGTCAACAGTTCTCGTGCAGTCCCCGCACCTTTTCCGGTCATAGATGTTATTGCTATCTTCCGTAGGGCATCTGTATCCTTTGGCGAAATATCTCCAGCCATACCATTTAAAATTTTATATGCCTTCTCTGCCGCTAATCTATATCCCGCTGCGATCAACGTTGGATGCACCTCCTGTTCCAGAAGATCCTCCGCACGCTTGAGCAACTCGCCCGCAATGATTACTGCGGTCGTTGTTCCATCCCCAACCTCTTCATCCTGCGTCTTCGCTATCTCCACCATCATCTTCGCTGCTGGGTGCTCGATGTCCATCTCTTTCAAGATCGTTGCCCCGTCGTTTGTTATGACCACGTCGCCCATCGAATCCACTAACATCTTGTCCATCCCTTTCGGGCCAAGCGTGGACTTAACGGCATTAGCAATGGTCTTCGCTGCCATTATGTTCCTGCTCTGCGCATCTCTACCTCGTGTTCGCTCACTGCCTTCCCTCAAAACCAATATCGGCGTTCCGCCTAATTGTGCCATGTCATATCACCTTTATTAAGTATATTTGTAGTTCTATATAAAGGTTATCAGTCGTTATAAAAGTACAAATTCTAACCTGCTCAATGTAATTTAGTAATGATGAAAGGCAAGTTCGACGATAAAATCTTCGTAAAGGCGGTTAAAGCGCTCAACGTGCATTTGCCCGCTGAAAGAAAGACGCTTTTGGCATTGCTCAAAGAAGATAAACCTGCAGTGCAGGGAAGAGATGGGAGCATTCATCGCATAAAGAGAGGAGAACTGGAGGAGATAGCGAGATTCATCCCGGAAGAGGCGCATAGAAAATTGAGACTCCCGATTTACATAGAATTAACGCCGGACTATGGTAGGGGAATAGCAAAGGTGCAGGGAAAGCTGGATTGCGAGCTCGTGAGGCGGATATTAAGGGAAGGAAAAGAGGGGAACGAAGAGCAGGAAGGAGAGGGTAGCGGAAAAGTTGACGAAATTTTTATCTATCGCGATGATGTAAGGAAATTACGGCGTAAGTTGCCGACTACGACAGAATATGCTTTCTTTTATAGCACTTCGTTTTAGGGCGATTTGCCGTAGCCCCTACGCATATATATTCTGCTCAAAAGTATATAACCTGAAAGTCATCATTTATAAAAATGAAAGAAGGAGAATTAGTACTGCGAGAATATCTTCATTCGCTCCGATTTTACCTCTTGTTTGTTATTATCCTCTTCATTGGCGCCATTACCGCAGGGTATATGGGTTTCATGAGTGAAACTTTTAACGAGTCATTGGCGTGGCTTCAACAGCTCAGTGAGGGCATAGAAGATTTCACGGAGCTCTATCCGTCATGGCTAATTTTTCTGGCGTTTTTTATCGTGATATTCTTGAATAACGCCTTTACGTGTTTCCTTAATATCTTAACTGGACCGTTGCTAGGCATTTTCCCTCTGTTTTCCGCAGTTCTCAACGGTGGTTTACTCGGCTGGTTTGCCCGCGAAGAGGGCTTGATTGTCTTTCTTGCAATTGCGCCGCATGGAATGTTTGAACTCCCCGCTTATTTCTTCAGTCTAGCGATTGGCTTGAGACTGGCACGCGAGGTTTTCAAGAGGAAAGAGGAAAGGCAGTTAAAAATGAAGCTGGGGGAGGGTTTGAGAGTTTACCTCATCTTGATTGTGCCTCTGCTCATCATTGCTGCACTCATTGAATCGGCATTGATTGTTGCGACACTTTCTTTGGTATGAAAATACTCTAAGAAAATTTCTTTTCGAGTTCATTGCCTTCCGCATCGCTCATCTTATCAGTTACAATTAATATTATATCTATTAACCACCAAATACCAAGCCCACCAAGAGTTACTAATTTCAAAATTCCGAGTCCAATATAACCTAAATAAAATCTGTCTATACCGAAAACACCTAAAAAGATAGAGAGTAAAAGTGCAACTACCCAACT
>JAENXH010000104.1 GCA_016649585.1 Methanosarcinales archaeon | reverse complement strand
GACCATCCATCTTCGGCATCTGATAGTCTGAGACGAGCACATCGTATTTAGCGCTCTTCAAGAGTTCTACGGCTTCTTCTGCAGAGGTTGCGGTATCAATGCTAAACTCTGCATATTCTCGCTCCAAAAACGCTTTTGTCAACGCGAGGAAATCCGGCTCGTCATCTACGTGCAGTACCTTAATCTCCTTTCGCTCTTCGGACATTACTACCAATTCACCTCCTCAAACGCCATCAAGTTACAGGAATGGCTTTGTCTCAGCCCGGTATCCTAATCTGAAGATAAAGACACTCCTGCTATGTAAAGTCATCGGTCTTCACGAACGGGATTTGAAGAGACACGGATTATCCGTGGCGACGCCGCTTACAATAAAGACGCATAACACAAAAAAACCTTTCGATTGTGCCTGCCTCATCCCAAAACTATGGGCTGTTCAGTAGCAAGCACGCGTAATCTGCATACATAGTGGATTTAACCATAGAGTTCTCTTTCCATGAACTGAATGTGACTTTTCAAACATTCCCGAGCAAGTTCAAGAATTCTAAGTACTCATCATGACCGAGCCTGAATCCTGTTCCAATCATCAAATTCACTTTAGCCATCGCTTCTTCTTTTTTCAACTTCCCCGTTCTTACCATCAAGAATATCAGGAATAGCGTGCCATGAACTTCTATTTTAAAAACCGCTCCTACTTCCCTCGCTATGCTTTCATCCAAAACCGCCATACCCCCCTTATTCTTTGCTAATGCAAGAACTTCCAACTCACCTTCGTGCAGTTCTTCTCCCAAACTTTTTAGCATCTCCTTGAAATCGTCATTTACAGTTAAAACCTTGATAACTCCTTCCTTTACCAATTCCTCCGAGACTAAAGCATCGGCATCTCCTCTGATCTTGCCCTGTGTTATCACTTGATCATAGACTTGAGTAGGGATAAATTTTCCCCCTTCTAATCGCTCGAAAATCCAATTTAACCCCACTTTACTCAGATAAATCAAAGGAGACGAGTCGAAAATCCATATCATTTTTTCATCGCCGCTTCAAAGTCGTCCCTTACATCTTCAATGGTGATGTGCAATGAGATGCCTTTTTCCTTTATCAGAGCCATCATTTCTCTGACTGATACATCTGCTATTTCTGCCGCCTTCGCCAATGATACCTTTTTATCCCTGAACAACTCCAGTGCATGTTTTTTTAATTCCTCATCCATTCCGATGTCCAGGATTCTTCTTATTAATGCTGATCTCTCCATCTTCCCAATTCTAATCAACCTTTCAAGCTTCCTTTCTATCTCTTCCGTAGGCCTGATAGATATGACTTTTTGCATGTTTACTCATTTGATTTTTGTACACTTAAACCCTGCGTATTTATTATTCGCGCCCTTTTCTATTTGTTCTTGGTCTTTTTCTTTTTAAGAAATACCCGTTTATTTTGAAATATGGGCGTAACGAGAAAAGCGTGGATAAATTACCGGGATACGCGTAAGCTAAAGCTAAAAGATCCTATAGCTATAGTGGGATCACCAGGGCTTCGATCTGTTGGTAAACTTGTCATAGATGCACTTGCAGAAAAATCACAGCCGCAATTATTTGCTGAACTCTTTTCATACGGTTTCCCCAGCATTTATTACGGCCCTTCTTATCTCTGCGCTCCCAGCCACGTGGGTGCACAAATAGTGAAAGGCAATGCGGTGGAACTTCCAAGCGTGAAGCTCTATACACTGAATAATAAAAAACAGGAGCAAGCACCGAGCAGAGACGTCGTGATAATAAGCGGTTATCAGGCTCATGATGCGCTCAACCACTATATGGTCGCGGATAAACTCACGGATTTGTTCGCGGAGCTGCACATAAAAAAGGTGATTTCGCTTGGTGCGCAGGTAATAGAGGAGGGAATCCGATGCTGCGCAACCGATGTGGAATTACTGGAAGAGATGTCTAAATACGGAATTGAGAAGACACATGTAGATAGATTTATAGGCTTTTCCGGACTTGTAGCTGCAATAGGGCGCGAGAAAGGGATAAAAGGTGTATGTTTATTCGCAAACACTGCACAGAATCCTGCAGAGCCAGAATATCCGGATTTTGATGCTGCGAAGGGATTATTGGAAAAAGTAGGCGAGATAGTGGGGTTGAAAGTGGATATATCTGATTTAGAGGAAAGAAGTAGAAGTGAAGGGGAACTCATAGGGGCAGGTATAACGAGAGAAAGCGAAGAGGGTGGAGAACAAGAAAGAGAGGGAGATAGAGAAGAATTGATCGGATACGCATGAGATGTAACTACGTGCTCAATGTCCGGTGGACTTATAAATTCAAAACATGCCCCAAAGTTGAATTTTTTCCTGCTATTTATTGAGCAAGCAGTTTAGATGCATATAATATTGATCATAGGAGATGGCAGCAGATACGAATACCTACGACCTCGCATGTAAGGAAATAGCAGAAATCGTAGCGGAAAGAGGATTAAGCGATGCAAAGAGCATAAATAGGTTAAAGAAAGAAATAAGCAGTAAATATGGGTTGTGTAGCATTCCGCGAAATTCTGATGTGCTGAAATTAAGTCGAGACGAATTTAAAGAGCGATTAAAGAGGAAGAAGATGCGTACTGCTTCAGGCGTTGTCCCTGTTGCGGTGATGACTTCTCCTTATCCCTGTCCACACGGGAAATGCATAATGTGCCCCGGTGGTCCCGCTTCGGATTTCGAGTCGCCGCAGAGCTACATCGGGCGGGAACCGGCTGCCAGTAGAGCGGCTCAACACGGTTTCGAGCCCTACGAACAGGTTAAAGCGAGGCTACATCAGATAGAGGAAATCGGGCATGATTTCGAGAAGGTTGAGCTGATCCTGATGGGCGGCACGCTCACTGCAAGGCCCTTAGATTACCAGCGATGGTTTGTGAAAAGGTGCCTGGATGCGATGAAGGATTTTGGAGACGAACGTGGACGAGAGATACGAAATACTGGTATGACGTTTGAGACGAGACCGGATTATGCGAGAGAGGGAGAGATAGGGCAGATGCTGGAGATGGGCGCTACTAAAGTCGAGTTGGGCGTGCAGCAGGTCACGAACACTGCTTTAGAAACTATACGTAGAGGGCATTCGGTCGAAGATTCTATAGCGGCGAACCGAAGAGCGCGCGATAGTGCGTTAAAAGTGGGCTTTCACGTGATGCTTGGCTTGCCGGGCACAACCCTCAAAGACGATAAAGAGATGTTTAAACGCATCTTCTACGATTCAAACTTCAAGCCGGATTATTTGAAGATATATCCTACGCTGGTGGTTAAAGGTACGCAGTTGTACGAGATGTGGAAACGTGGCGATTATGAGCCGATTTGCGAGGACGAAGCGATTGAGATAATCACGTATGCGAAACGAATAATACCTAAGTGGGTGCGAATACAAAGGATACAGCGGGATATTCCTGCGCAGTTCATAGAAGCGGGTGTGAAGAAGAGCAACCTGCGGCAATTAGTGAATGCGCGATTGCACGATGAAGGGTACAGATGCCGGTGTATACGGTGCAGAGAGGCAGGTCTTTCTCGTTTGGTAGGGCGAGTTGCCGATGAGCAGGAGATAAAATTTTTGTCAGAGCGTTACGAGGCGTGTAAAGGAACAGAATGCTTCCTCTCTTACGAAGACGTTGAGAACGATATTTTAATAGCGCTTTTGAGGTTGCGGTTTCCGTACGCGCCTCATCGTGCGGAGCTGAAGCATGCTGCTCTGGTTCGCGACCTGCACGTGTATGGCGAACTGGTTGGTTTGGGCGAACGGAAGCAGCAGAGCTGGCAGCATCGTGGCTACGGAGCACATTTATTAAGAAAAGCAGAGGAAATAGCACTTGATAAGGGATACCGGAAGATAGCAGTGATGAGCGGGATAGGTGTACGAGATTACTATGCACGGTTTGGCTACACACGCGAAGGCCCGTTTATGGCAAAAACGATTCCTCAAACTCTTTCCTTAAGGTGAGTAGATTTCTGCTAAAAATTATCGCGATAGATTTATATACACGCAAAGGATATTGAGTTGGACGGGAGATGGAGGCCAAAAGATTAGATTAGAAGATGAAAGAAGAAGATTTACGGGCATTACTTGCTGAGCAGAGATCCTTAGCGAACGAATACCATACCTCAATATGGCGGAGTTCAGATTTCTTTACTGCTTTAATTATTGCACTCTTAGGATTAAGTGCAATATTAATAAGAGCACAAGCACCAAAATTCCTTACCGTTACCTTCCCCTTCTTAGCTTTACTATTCAGCATATTTGGAATATTTGTTTTATATAGAGGCAGTCGTTATTATTTACAAGCAACCTATGCAATTTCTGTCATTCGTAATAAACTTGACATCCACAATGCTCTCAGCAAGGACGAATTAAAAGCATTTGGAATTGATGATTTACTATGCGATAGATTCCCTTCTGCAGAGGAATATGTAAAGAAACGAAGTATTAGTTTAAGGCAGTTCAGAATAAGGACTATCATTTACTGGATATATATTGTATTAGCCATACTGAGCTTACTTTTTATGGGCTATGTACTTTTTTCTGGTACTTGGATATTTCAGATTTAGATTGATTATGCTATCACCTTTGATTTAACGGCTCTAATTTCACCGCAAAAGCGATAACGCTGAAAAGCGAGGAGAATACGAACTAATCATTACTTCACGCAATTCACCTTTTACCGGTAGCTTTTTAACTCGTCAGCCTGTATTAGTAACCAAAAAGCGGAGGAGAAGAAAAATGGGTATATATTTGATGTTGTCAACACTTACGACTGAAGGTAGAAAAGTAGTAAGAGACAAACCAGAGAAGATAGAAGAAGTAACTGAAGAAGCGGAGAAGATGGGTGTGAAAGTAATAAGCCAGTACGCTCTTTTAGGGCCCTATGATTTCATGAACATATTGAAAGCGGAAAGCGAGGAAGTCATTATGAAATTAGCTATCGAACTGACTGCTGGAGGCAAAATGGAAGTACTGACACTACCTGCGATTCACATAGATGAGTACTTAGAGCGCATGAAGAAATAAAAAAGAGGCTGGGAAGAGCACGAAGATCAAATTCAAAGCTCTTTCCACTATTTTTTATCTTGTTCCTGCCTTAGCTCCGTCATACTCACAGGAAATTTTCATTTGGTTTTTCTTTCAGCAAAAACCTTTTTCTTAAGAGGAAACAGTGGTTAAACATCTCGTAGAGAAAGTAAACGCGATGAACTGAAAGACGATGGACGCATTTTTGTTGTTAGTGTTGCTCTTTGTATTTTCGATGCTTGGCGTGCTGTTAGGCACACTAACG
>JAENXH010000103.1 GCA_016649585.1 Methanosarcinales archaeon | reverse complement strand
CCCTAAAGCACCTACAATATCGCTTCTATAAACCATCCAATTTTGAATTTGCGCTGCAATATCTCTAAAAACCTTAATGGAGGCAATATAAACAATCTATTTTAAAAATAAACCGTTAAAAACCAAAAAAAATAAATATAACCTCGTATATTGCTATTAACTATACTTTTGCAGAAATAATAATGGGTAACTATGCATCCATGTGATAATAGCAGCTATGCAACGATCCTGAATATTGGTTCATATTCGTCCTCGATTTTTTTAAAGTCTGTGGTCAGTGCGGAATTTAAAAAAATCTGCTTGATGACAAAACGCCTCAACCCACGCCGCGCACGTGCGAAACTGAATGCCGACTCGGTTATTGCCGTTGGCTTGATGTTGTCCAACCATGTGGACGCGTTCTTCGGTAGCAACATCAATTTCCAAATGCAAAAAGCGGTGCAGCAGAGCTGGACAAACCGATTTATTGCGATAGGGGTCGTAGCTTGATAATCCCCAAAGCCGAAGTGCTGCTTTAAATCGCGTATTGCTATCTCCAGCGAGAAGCGAGCGGCGTAAATCTCTATTATCTGGGCTGCGGTCAGGGATAAATCGGTGCATACTAAAATGACGGGTTCCTTGATGCCCTCGATCACCACGACCCTGACTTTCTTGGGTATATTTCTCAGCCACACGTCACGCGTCACCGCGGCGACCTGGCGGTCTTTTCCATAGATGTGGACAGTGGCGAGTTCGGGTTTGAAGGCTCTCAGAAGTTCTGCTAACTTCCACTGTTCCCCCTTCTTTCGCGGGCGTCCCCTGCCGGAATATTCTGGTGTGTCGTCCCAGCCAACAGCATTCTTACGAAGGCGCGAAATCACGGCGATCTCCTTCTCCATCAGCGGATTAATGAAGCTGGCGGTAGCAAAATAGGCGTCCACTACCACACGCAGTGGCCGGCGTCCCAGCAACTGCCACGCATACAGAACGTTTGAGACCGTCACGTCCCAGAAGTTTGCCGGACGTAATCCCTCAGGGGTAGATACGAACAGAGAGGGATTTTTCTTACCATGAATCAGCCTTGCTATGATTGGAAAACAAAACCACCGTCCGAAAAATGGAGAGAGCAAACCGAGAATTGACCAGTTATGCCCGAATATGTAGCCACCGCGGTCCGGATTGCTGCTGTAATCCTTCCATCTCTGCACGCCCCGCATTTTTTTGCTCGCTTTGCTGACAAACGTCGTATCCTCTGCAATCAGGAATGCACCGTGTACCACGAGCCTATCAGCTAATTGGGACAATAGCAGCGATACTAACGACGCGATAACCTGGTGCATGCTCCACTTATGCTCCGATAGGAAGCGCTCAAAACTGCTGACATGCTTCTTCATGAAGAAGCAGGCGTTAGCTATATCTGTTACGCGTTTCCGCCCCGGTATCAGCATAAACGCCCAGACAAAACCCTTGAAATAAGAGTAGCTTGGGGAGTTAAATGCGGCTCTAAAAGCCTCAAGATAGCCCACGAGCAACGCAGGAACGAATTTGTTTACCATATGTGCCACCTCCTATTGTCCACAGGCACACCAGCATAGTTTTATATAACCATTATTTCCTGTGCACTTTTAAAAAGAAGGTGGCTGTTCCTAAATATAAAAAGTGCAAAAGTATAGGTATAATGAATAATGCGAAATATGTTATTTACAGAGGTGTTCTTAAAGCGATGATAGACTTGGGGCGGACTATCCCGTACACGGGTATAACGGTTTTGCAGGTATTAACGGCGATAATAGTTCTCGTCATTGGCTGGATAGCGGTAAAGGTAATTATCGCGGTGTTTAAGAAGGAGCTGGGTAAGACAAAGCTGCCAGAACTTGTGGTGGAGTTCTTAGCACGGTTCTTAAGTGCTCTACTCTATGTTGTCGTGATACTGTTAGCCGTGAGCGCTGTGGGCATTGTAGTAGGTTCTGTGGTACTTGGGCTATCAGCAGTTATAGGTTTGATTTTGGGCTTTGGTATGCAGGATACGATGACAAATTTATTTGCCGGGGTCTGGTTGGCTGCGCTGCGACCGATTGATAAGGACGAAGTAGTCACCACGAATGGAATGACCGGAAAGGTAAATGCAATTGGAATGATGGCAACCGAGCTCCTGGCATACGATAATAAATTCATAACACTTCCAAACAAGCTCGTCTGGGGAAGCGCGATAGTCAATTATACCAGAATGCCGACGAGAAGGGTGGACGTTGACGTTGGAGTCAGTTATGGAAGTGACCTGGACAGGGCTATTCCGGTGGCGATGGATCTGATGAAGAAACACTCCCTGGTTCTGGAAGATCCGGCACCGGCCGTGGTCGTCACTGAACTGGCGGACTCGTCCGTGAACCTGCAACTCAGGGCGTGGTCGAAAACAGAGGACTATTGGACTGTTAAAGGCGATATGACCAAAGGAATCTTCGAGACGTTCAAGAGCGAGGGAATAGAAATACCATTCCCACAGATGGACGTGCATCTAAAACAAGAGTGAAACAGACAGACAGACCGAGATAAAATAGTGTCCTACTACCTACAACAAACACTCAAATAAAAACGGTGGAGAATGTAAGACCTGTAAAACGGGATGAACACTTAGTATATCTTTGGGGATTAAAAGGATGGAACGGAAAGAGGAGTAAATCAAAATACACCTCTATATTTTTTCTCTTTTTTTAGTTCTATAAAACCTCTGCTTCAAAACTGCCTTTTCCGATTCGATTATCAATTCGATTAAGTGCTCGTTCACCGCATCTTCATTTTTCAAGATTTCACGGGCATCGTCAATGGCGAGCCCTTTACCCGCAAGAGTAAGCAACGCCGCTTTCCCGTAGATTGAAATCAATTCAGCCGATTGTACTGCATCGTTAAAGAGCTTGCTTGCTTTTTTACTTTTACTTTTGCTTTTACTTACAATCCTTCTAACTTCGTTTTCATATGCTTTTAACGCCCCCATCATATTTGATTCGCATTCCGGGCATTGCATACCTCCCAACGCAACATCATTTATACGCTCGACTGCAGTATACTGCCAGCAGTTTGTGCAGACAAAAGTCAATGATTCATCTAACAGCCGTGCTCTAACGTATTTTAGGATGACCCGATGCATTCGCTCCGGCGGGATGAGTTCGTATCCACGTTTTATCACTTCAACAATTCCTGCAATCGGGCTGACCTCGTCTCCTTTTATTACCGCTATTTTCAGCTCACCAGCGTTTAGCCGGTTTAAAAGCCAGGCCGTTAGAGCTATATCTACATCCTTATCTTGAGCTTCCCGTAAAGCTTCGTCAAAGACCGCGGAACCTTCAAAGCTCCTTATCACGTTATCCACGTCGAGTCCGCTCAATGCCGCATCCTTTGCTATAGCTCCGAATCTCCTTGCCACGTGGATGAACCGCCGTTTAAATAGTCTACTGCGGGCTAATGCGTTCAAGGCAAGCTGTTCAACATTTGGTTTGGCCGCTAAATCGAGGATAATCTCTTCGACATCTTCTGGCTCCAATGTCGTCTCCTCGGTTTTGAGCAGTATCCGGTACGGGTCTTGTTGCACGCCCACCGGCGCACCGATCTGGTCAGACAGCACCGCAGCTAAGAGCATCGCGAAGGTTCTATTAGCACGTAGTCCAAAAGAGCAGTGCAGAATTATGTGATCCTGCCATCGTTCGAGGGTTAACAGCTTATCGGTCGGGACGGGATAACCCTTTTTCACGTGCTGAACAACTTCGTCTAAAGCTCTATTAATTGTCTCCTCGCTACACGGATAGTTCTTTAGAGGTTCCTTTTCCATAGTCTCAACCTCGTTACCAATTTCAAGCTCTTGTTCTCTTTTCACAAACCCACGAATCTTGCCTACTTCATTAGCAATCGCATACGGAACGGGAATCTCTTCACCCGCCCAGCTCGGGATGGAGCCGGTTGGATCGTCTTCGTGCTTTACATAGATCTTGTTACCATACACGTGCAATATCTTCCAGACGCGACCGCCTTCAATGAACTTGTTCCCGGGACTGGCGTATTCAGCAACAAACGCTTCATCTAAAACGCCGACCGGTACATCCTCCTCTTCGTCAATAACCAGGTAATGTCGCTCCTCTGGGATCATGGACAAATGCTCGAAATAATAACTGTAGAGCGGTTTTATCCGCTGAGGTCTTAGGAATACTTTGTCTTCCGCAGAGAACCAGAGCAGTCGTGGAATGCGGGAATGCATGTAACTCAACACGGCGACCAATTCGTGCTCCTCAAGGTCTCGATAAGGATATGCTTTTTTTATTATGCTCAAGGCTTCTTCAAAGCTCCATCTCCTTTTTGTCAGAAGCAACCCGGCTATTTGATGCGCTAATACGTCAAGTGGTTTCTCAGGGATGTCCGCGGGCTCTAAATCTCCCGCAAGCGAACGACGACAAATTACTAAAGATTCCAAAGCGTCGTCTGAATCCTGGACCACGATCGCACCATGTGCAATCCCCCCGACTCTATGACCGCTTCTACCTATTCGCTGAAGTAGCCGTGTAACCTGCCTCGGTGAGTTATATTGAACGACAAAATCCAACCTCCCGATGTCTATCCCCAGCTCTAAGGAACTCGTGCAAATAATCCCGTGCAGCGTGCCTTCCTTAATACCCCTTTCAACGTTAATTCTTGACGGCTTGGAGAGCGACCCGTGATGAACGCCCACGAGGAAGTTTAAATCCCAAACGCGGAACCTGCTACCGAGAATTTCGGTTATCGAACGAGTATTGGTGAATATCAGTGTGGATTTATGCTCTTCGACGAGCTTTTTCATCAACCGTAACCGAGCAGCAACTTCGGGATACGTGTAAAGCTCCTCAGCCAGTTTATAATCCTGCGAATCTGCTTTTGGATAATATACCTCCACCTGCACTGACCTGGCCACGGAAACGTTGATTATCTCGCAAGCTCTTTCTGTTCCGACCAAAAAGTTTGCCACCCTATCTGGCGAGCCGATGGTCGCGGACAAGCCAATGATTTGGAATTCGCCGTTTTTTAGGTAGCGAAGCCGCTCTAATGCCAGTGCGAGTTGAGAGCCGCGTTTGTCAATCGCAAGCTCGTGCACTTCATCTATGATCACCCACCTGACCGAAGCCAGGTGTTCACGCATAATCCTACCGGGTAATATCGCCTGTAACGTTTCCGGCGTGGTAATTAAAATATCGGGTGGAACCATTGCCTGAGCTTCTCGTTCCCGCGTCGAGGTGTCTCCGTGCCTCACGCCCAACCGCAGGTCAAGTCGTTTACACCACCATTGTAATCGTTCAAGCATGTCCCTGTTCAAAGCCTTCAGGGGCGT
>JAENXH010000102.1 GCA_016649585.1 Methanosarcinales archaeon | reverse complement strand
ACTGCATACCTGGTCTTTGTAGCAAGTGCAGAGCTGCTTACTGTTTATGATGCGAAGTATGGAATGGTCCTTTACGCCTTTATTCTTTTTGCATTACTCATCCATGCTTCGTTGATCTCAACAGCCGATAACGAGTTCTCGGGATTATTGGTGGTTCTCATTTTCGCGCCGCTAATCCGAATACTCAGCCTCTCCATGCCTCTTTCACACTTCAACTACCTCACCTGGTTTACAATAATAAGCATCCCTTTTTACATTGCGATATTCACGTGCTTATATATTCAGCATATAAAGCCGCAGGATGTAGCACTTGCTCTCCCGAAGTTACGGCATCTACCTCTTGAAATCAGCACGATCCTTATCGCCGTACCTGTCGGCATACTGGAATATCATATATTAAAACCAGGAATACTTGTCAAACCAGGCTTTGAAACTTTGATTATACCAGCGTTAATTATGCTCATCTGCACGGGTTTTCTCGAAGAGTTAGCATTCCGCGGGCTGATTCAATACCACGCAACGAGAAGCATGGGGTTCTCTGGCATTATTTTGGTATCCGTTCTTTTCGGGTTTCTGCACATAGGCAACCTATCTCTTCTTGATGTATTGCTCGCGGGCAGCATCGGCTTTCTGTACTCGTTAGTGGTACGAAAAACCGGATCGCTATTCGGGGTGAGTGTATCGCACGGCGTTATAAACATCATGCTGTTCCTGATTGCACCCTTCTATTTTTGAATGCCTCACGTAAATCGGGGGTATTTGAAATTTGGTAACTTGCTGCAGAGATCGCTTTTCTGCAGTTTTCTGTTCCTCATCCAACAGTAGAGTTGTTGCGATATAAAAGCATATAAATTGCGGCCTTCTAAAGCGTCCATTCATCCTCGCATATTGCTCCTTTTTACGGATCTCCGCTCTTAAGGCTTTGCCAAATTATTCCGCAACAAGTCTATTAATGGTACCTCTTTTTCCGGATCTTCATCAGTTGTGGATAGAAGATAATTGGCAGAGGCGCGAGGAAGAGCATTACAACTGCTACTTTCCCTGTAAGAGAACCAATGGTGAGTACGGTAAAGATAATTGGCTGCTCATGCTCCGCTTGTATTTCAAACATGTAAGGGATGGTATCACCCATGAACTCCTTAGATATATTGAGAATTCCGTCATAAGAGCCTTCGATAGGAGCGAGTGCTGAGACACGGACCATAGTAACGGTATTTGAGGCATAAGGACGATTCTTCACGTAGAAATAGAGCACAACCCTTCGTTCGGTGACCGTACCATCATCTTCTGATTCCCTTGTCACAACGATTTTCTTCACTGATAAGGTGACATCAGATGGCATATCTTTCTCCATCCACCGTTCTTGAGCAAATGTGACGTTATGCAACAACACAGTTTCTTTTGTCTCCTCTTCGATGGTATAACCTACTGCTTGATAACAGACGGGAGGAGGATGAAAACTCGTACGGTTGGTGGACTGCTCGATGAGAAAGAATACGGGCTGATATACGTTTGGATTCGAATAGGCACGCA
The DNA here is from genome assembly GCA_016649585.1 of Methanosarcinales archaeon. Lineage (GTDB taxonomy): Archaea > Halobacteriota > Syntropharchaeia > Alkanophagales > Methanospirareceae > JACGMN01. The sequence goes on along the minus strand of JAENXH010000102.1, from coordinate 3,830 downwards.
AGATCATTACGTCTGCGCCGAGACTTTCAGCAATCCGCGTCGCATTGTAATCAAAAGCAGTCCAATCGTCGATCTGCTTTGGAAATGCCTGCATGTGCTCGTGACTCCCAAAATCCATCTTTGTTCGAACAATCATTTCATCTGCTGTGGCGTGTGAGAGCTCGGTGCCGATCGTGGTGATAGCTTTGGTAAGGATCATTGACGGCGTTGCGAAGAGCAGAATAACTACGAACGCGAGTACAAGGAGTCCGATGATCGGTGAATAGTCCTCGAGAAAACTGGCCATTTCCTTACCCTCCTTTAACCTTACATCTCATGACGACGCTCATCAGTATCAAGAATATCACTGCGAGAATGAAGAGCAGTGGGCTGAAGAGAGTGTGGAAGAAGCCGCTCGCGGTTTCAGCACCATACGCATGTGCGATCAGGAGCAGCGCGGTAACTCTGAGAATATTCGCGAGTAGCGCAATGGGGACCGCGAGGCAGAGAAGCAGTGCTTTTTTATACCGCGGACAGTGTAGCAAGTAGATGAAGAGCGCTGCCAGTGCCAGCAACGAGATTAGCGAGTTCATGCCGCTGCACGGTAGTCCAATGACGAACGAAGAATCGGTAACATGAATCTCAGCGCCTACCCGTGTAACGGGAATGCCGAGCAGATGGAGAAGTGCTGCGGGGTAGCGTGCTGAGAGCGCTTGCATGGTGTACGCTGCTTTTTCGAAATACAGCGAGGGCATGGGGAAAGCGAAGATAAGGAAGGCTATGGGAAAGATTGACGCACGCATCAGCGGTTTACCGTAAAAATAAAGGATTAACCCACTTGTGGTGAATAAGAACGAGAGCGCGGATAAGAAGGGGAAGATTGTAAGAAAGCCAATGATGTAGAGGATGAGTCCGAAGGCGAAGATAAAGATACCAGGTTTAAACGGCAGCGGTTCTGATTCTAAATCAGCTTCAGGGTTACTTGTACCTTCTCGCGGCCTCTCTTTAAATTCATGGATATTTCTCCATAGAATAAAAGCAGAGATAAGGGGAATCAAGAAGCCGTGCGAGTAGTAAGGCTCAGTCAGCCAGGAATTCAGTAACCAGATAAACGTACGAAAATATAAGAGAGTTAAGAGAGGTGCTATAAAAATAGCAGGCTTGTTTAGTCTCATTATACTACGTCCTCTTTTTATTAGTCTCTGTTCTATTTATTTTTTTTCCTTCTGTAAGACAGACAGCTACGCAACAAGCGAAATATTACCATAATAACGGATACCTATTGGGCAGAAGTGGAAGCTTCTGATTGTGTAGTGAGCTGCTCAGATACCATGTCTGACTAACAGCACTCTCCATTTCAACCATCGAAGTCAGTAGTAGTGCAGAGACATGAAAAGTTAACAGCTTCTTTGGGGCGGTTCATTTTTCTTTGTGCTCCAACGTTTTATCAGGAGTCACACCATAGCCACAGATCTCTGAAAGCAATGATATTGTGAGAGCTTTCGGATATGTTTCTGTGGAAACAATATTCTTGAATGTGGGAAAATTTTAGTAAACTTTATATAGGGCCCACAGCTAATGTAGAATCTCACTCCGTTTGATTGAAGGGGAAAAAGATGAAACGTAAAAAGAATATAGCTTTGGTTCTGCTCATCGCGATGATAATATCACTTTTCAATGCCGTAATACCCGGCACAGCAGCCGAAAACTCAAATATGCCGGTAAGTCCAGAACCTCCGGAAAAAATAGATGAGCTTCAGCAGTGGATATATAATCAAAGATATAACTTCACCGTGGCCGAAAACTGGATCACTGCGCTTTCGTCAGAAGAAAGAGAGCGTCTATGTGGATATAAACCACCGACACCCCCTAAAAGCCCTCTCCCTGAAAATGTTGACTTTCGAACAATCAACGGAATGCCAAATTCCCAAATGGCTTTACAGTCCTCGGAGGGAGAGCTTCCCTCCGCTTATGACGCGTGGGAGCTAGGATATGTAACGCCGGTTAAAAATCAGGGTAATTGTGGGAGCTGCTGGATATTTGGAGCAATCGCAGACTTTGAATCAGATGTGGCTATAGGTGAATCCGATTTGCGTGATTTCTCGGAACAGGAAGTCGGGGACTGTAATATCTGGGGAGCTTTTTGCGATGGTGGAAATGCATATTATACTACGAACTACTTCACCAAAATAGGCGCGGCAGATGAGCTTTGCCATCTTTATGCAGCGACAGCGCAGACCTGTCAAAATTGCCCTATACTCATAAACGTGGACAATTGGCGGATAATCACGGGATCTGAGGGGGATAATCTTTTCTATGTGGATACAATCAAGACAGCGATATTAAATTACGGTCCGGTTTATTCGACCATATACGCATCCAGCACATTCAAAGCTTACGATGGTGGGGTCTATGAATATCATGGAGTTAATCGGCCGCCAAATCATGCGATACAGATAATCGGCTGGGATGATACAATGGGAAATGGGGGGGCATGGATGATTAAGAATAGCTGGGGAACCAGTTGGGGGGCCAATGGGCCGTATCCTGGATGCGCTTGGGTAGCATACGGTTCCGCAAACTTGGGTGATTCTACCAGTGCAATTTCTGGATACAACTATGCAGACGGCCAGATACATTACCACGATGAATATGGATGGATTGGAGCTGCTGCTGGTTGCCCCCCTACCACAACTGCATTTGGTGCTGTTCGATTCATACCCTCCCAGTGTGGTCAGTTGCATTCAGTCGACTTCTGGGCAGTTGATCCAAATATGCAATATGAAATCAGGATTTTTGATACCATAAGTGGTGGACCATCTGGGTATACCTTCAGCAATCAGCTTGGTTCCACGCAAACTGGAATCACCCAAGAGAAAGGTCACTATTCAATTCCATTAGATACGCCAATATGGCTGGATAGTGGAGATGATTTCGTAGTTCAAGTCAAATTTACAACAACGTCAGGCTATGATTACCCTATCCCAATAGACTATGAAGCATCTTCAGTTGTCTCAGGCGAGAGTTACGGTAGTTGTGATGGATTCAGTTTTGGAAAAGGTATTGATTACGATATAGGAATAAGTGCAAGGCAAAACGTTGAAGAGTGTGGTTGCCTTGGCAACTGTTATACAGGATCTGATTGTATAGGCGTCCCAGTAGCAACAAACGTACCCTGTTATGCCTGCATCGATGATTCTGGGAGATACTGGAAGCCTAACATGGATGATGCATGCTTTAATGACGTTGAGCCTTTCGACCTTTGTTTGAATTACTGCCCCCAGTGTTGCAACGGACTCGATGATGATCTGGATGAATATAGTGATTATCCTGACGATGATCAGTGCATGTGCGGGCTTGACCCAAGCGAAGTAGAGGAACTCCCGCCAGTACCGGAACTGCCAACGATACTGCTCTTCTCTATTGGCTTGCTCGTGCTTTCAGGATACGTTATGGTAAGAAGAACGAATAGATAACCAGGAGGGCATCCAATCAACCCTAAAACGAAACACGAGCTAATACTTTAAAAGTGGAAGAAGAATAATAAATAGACTCCTCCTTCAGGTCGAAATGTGCTTTTGAGATGGGATTTGTAGACAGCCTTTGCCCCTCAGAAATTTTTTAGCGTACTTACTCGGGATTATTGGACGGTCTTATCTTTTTTTAAAATAAAAAAACAAAAATGATTTGATTTTTTATACACAAATTTTTGAATAATGGCGGAAATCTCTCCTTTATAGGATAGTAAAATATAGGCGCTTTATTAACGATTAACGTAAGCTACCGCATTTTTAACGTTTTTTGCACTTCCCGCACTGCAAAATCTACTTTTGTAGTGTATCTGGTATGCA
>JAENXH010000101.1 GCA_016649585.1 Methanosarcinales archaeon | reverse complement strand
CTCTATTGACCGCTCACCATATTCCGCAATATTAGCAAAGTCCACTCTTCCTATTCTGATTAGAATATGCCCCCTATCAGGTTTCTCAAAACCGCCCAATAACCTCATCAATACCGTCTTACCCATTGCGGAAGGACCAATTATCCCAAGTATATCGCCCCGTGGGATCTTGATATTGAGGTCTTGCATCTCAATCGTCCTTATCAATGTACGGGAAGTGACGAGATCGTATTTCTTCCAGGCGCCATCAATCCAGACCATTGTATGCTTTTCATCTTTTATCGGTGCTAACGGTTTTACGGGCTCAAGGGGCGCTAAGAACTTCTCGATCACACTCTCCGTATCGCCGCCCTCTACTATTCTCCCGTTATCCAGCATGATCAACCTATCGCTGAGACATCTATGCACGTCGGGCATATGCGAGACGAGCAACATACTCAAATCAGTTCGATCTTTCACCCTTTTCAAACTCTCAAGCAGATATTTTCTCGTTAGGGGGTCCGACATCGTGCCGGGCTCATCAAGCAGTAATAAAGAAGGTTCTTTCGCAAGTTGTCGGGCAAGTAAAACCCGCTGTTTGTCACCACCACTCAAAATCGTGAAAAGATGATTCCATTTGTCACGCAGTCCCACAAGATCAAGTATTTTAAATGCCTCTTCCTTCAACTCCTCGTATTCATCCTCAAACTCTGGGACCTCTTCAAAACCCACCTGTTTCGCTCGTAACCGTTTTATCACATTGTCAATTACTGAGATATTATAGAGTGCGAAAGAGCGCTGAAGGTGAAAAGCAGTCTTCTCACGGAGAATTCTAAACTCCCCATAGGATGAATCTGGCGTTACCCGAGCACCATCCAGTTCTATGTAACCATCGTCAAATCGCTCGTAACCGCGAAGCATGCGAAGCAACGTTGTCTTGCCCGCACCACTCCGTCCTATGATCCCCAGCGTCTCACCCTTTTCTATCTCGAACGATACATCATCCAGCGCTACCAGCTCTTTACCTAAGTTCGCTAATTTATACCGCTTACAGATCCCCTGAATACGCATTAATGCCCCCATCTTTCATCGCCTCTTGTTACCATAGAGTTAATATAGATTAGTATAACTCTGCATAATAAGTATCTTCGATCCAGCGTTCAGATGCTGATCAACGTTAAAGGTAGCGTTTGTGGCTCTGCCCGCTCTTAAGATTATATATTTGCCAATTTGGACTCATTAGAGTGGTAAACGAACTTGTACAGATCAATTGATCCTGAGACGTATCTCAGCAAAATTCCACCGAGAAAGTTCGTGATGATCCATTCCATGAACTATACGATCATTCTGTACGAGAACGCAGAGCAGACCTATGCAAAGGCTGTCGAGCCGAAAGAGCTGCACACCGTTGAGTGCACTATGCACGGACATTGTAAGGAGATGGATGCGTTTATCAAAACAGAACTTGAAGCTATGTTCTCGTGATTCCTACTTTTAAAAAGGTTTAAATTGTTGTTGGATACTGATAACAAAAAAGGGTGAAAAATGGCACTGATCTTAGAAAATTTCCTCATCCGCAAGCGGGCTGATTCCCTTCCGGCGGGATCAAGTGGATATGCTGTTCGCATTCCCTCTGTGTTCTTGTTCAGGGTTGCTGATGGCGCTGAAATCAGGGGTGTGCTAAAGCAGAGAGAGGAAGAGAAAGAAATAACGCTGATTCTTGAGAAAGAGACTTGCGATGACTTCCTGCATATCTCCGCTGAAGATTGGGATGATACGTTTACGGAAGGCAGAGCGAATTTCAAACTGAATGAAGCTTTTCAAGACGGAAAAAGGACGCTGCTATACGAGAAGAGGGATGTTATCACATCCCCTGTGCACTCCTGTAGGATAACGTCTAAACGCTGATTCTTCTCCTTGCATTATCCACAAGATATTTAACCGTGCAGGCGTGCTCAATCGAGCTGAGGATTACATAAGCTTCATCTACCGTTGCGCCACGCGCAAACGTGCCGTGACCCTGAACGACAATCCCCTTATGGTCACGAAGCGCAGTGGCTGCATTTCGTGCCAGTTCGTCCGAGCCGACACCGCCACGCACCACCGGTATTTCATGCAGAACGTAAATGCTTTCGGTATCTTCAGGCACTATCTGCTCCTTGCCCGGCTCGTAAAGCATTGACATTGCCACCGCGTATTTCGAATGCCCATGCAGGATGGCAAGCGCAGACGTCGCCTTGTAAATCACACGATGGACGTTTACCTCTGTTGAAGCTATCACGTCAAGCTCATCGGGCGATGCGGGGTCTACAGGAACCGTAACAATCTGTCCTTCAAGCTCGTCAAGCATACTCCCCGTCGTACTGATCAGCATCTGGTCGCCAACTCGCTTGCTAACATTGCCAAAATGCGAATGCGCAAGCCCTGCCTTGACTATCTTCTTCCCGTACTTTATTAATTCTTGCATCTCGTTACGTGAATAATAGGGTACGGGTATCGAAAAACCTTTTCATAATTTCTCTCTTCCGGTCGCAGATAGCCCACCATAGGTAACGGTTGCACCAAAGATTGATTAGAATGACTGCGAGTTCAGCATGCCTTCTAGGGAATAAAACTGAAAAGGGTGTTTTGAATTGAATTAATCAGCAGTAAATTGAGCAATCTTTACAGAGAGTGCGAAGCCGAGATAATGGGGGAAGGTCATTCGGTTATCTGTTCAAGCCGCATCCTGAACTCTTTTCTGTGCCGTTTCTCTTCGTCCAATATGTGTTTCAGGACGCCTACCACTTCTGCATCGTCTATAGCATCAATCTGCTGCTTGTATTTCTCGATGCCTTCTGTTTCAAGTGCTATCTGTTTCTTTAATTGACTTTTTAGATCATCTCCTCCGAAATCAAGTTCCTTGTGTTCCATACTTGGCTTTCCACCCCTTTTCACAATCAGGTCGGCAAGCCAATACATGTGCCTCATCTCGTCAACAGCAATATCCTCAGTGACTCTGCTCGGGTCGCACTGGTCAATTATAAACGAGTTTCTCACATAGATCATCGTGGCTTCTATTTCACTGACAAAATCTTCATTCAATATCCTGATTATCTCTTTAACGTCCACAATTTTTTCCACCATGTGACATTGGTAGAGCTTTGAGCTAAATATCTTTATCGTAGATATTCCTTGTTAGGAGGCTCATCAAATCACCCCCAACCGTTTCAATGTGCGTTTTGTTGGCACGCCGTTTTCAGCCCAGCCACGCATACGATAATATTCATCGCGTGTTTTTAAGAACTCTTCCCTGTCTATTACTCTTCCATTTACTTTCTTCTCAAAGAATCTCTCTGGAAGAGTGTCATCGTCTTTAGAAAAGCCCTCCCTTAAATTATAAACTCGTTCTACGTTCCATATTCGCTCGCCAACGAGCATTAAATCCTCGGATGTGTAATCCACGCCTGTTACCGCACTCAAGATGTTCGCATACTCCTCCTCACCGACGCCGAAGAATACGAATTTACAGACCACAAGCGAATCAACCGCGGCAAATCTATCCTGGAATATCTTTGTATGTCCTGCTTTTCCTGCAAGTGTGTAAGGGTCAATCGCCTTTGGCTTCCTCAGTATCTCAGGCGCGACGAGATACGCTCTTGTATGACATCCTCCGCGATTAGAAGTGGCATAACTGAACCCCAAGCCCTTTACGCCACGAGGGTCGTACGCTGGAAGTTCAAGCCCTTTTACCTGAATGGACTTCTCAGGACAGCCTTCTGACGCCGAAAAAAGCTTTGCACCCCAGCCAAGCTGTTCTCCTATGCCCTCCTGTTCACCGATCATTCTCGTAAAACGTAAAAGCTCAGCCGGAGAGATGCCCTTATTTCGTATCTCAGCATAACAACCCAAAACGCCTGCAACCGAGATTGTGTCCAACCCGTAATCATTACAGAGCCGGTTTGCTTCGACAACCGCGCTGTAATCAGGATTTTGGATATTCGCACTCATCAGACCAATTGTCTCGTATTCCGGCAGTTCATTACCCTCCTTGTCCTCTCTCTTACATGCAATTGGACAGGAATAGCACGCCCTTCTTTTGGGCGATCTCTCTTCCATTATGTTCTTGCCAAAAAACGGGTTCAGATAGATATCCGGTTCGGCCTTCTGGAAATTCGCTACCGGTAAAATTTTCATCCCGCTCGTTATCTTCATTAAAAACGGCGTTCCGAAAACCGACAGCCCCTTGCTTATAGTCGGACTCGCAATCAAGAGCCGGTCAATCGACTTTTTATGCTTTAAAAATTCTGCCCTATCGGAGATGTCAACGTGTCCAGTGCCTTTTACCACAACAGCCTTCAGATTCTTCGAGCCCATTACCGCCCCCACACCCCCGCGCCCAAATGCATGAACCGCGTCTGACATGATTGCAGCTAAAAGCACCTGTTTCTCACCTGCCCTGCCGATACAAGCTACGCTGCCCTTATCCTTAAGAAGACTCGTGGTCTCTTTTACGTTCTTACCCCACAGCTTCTCTGCTGGTTTAACGTACACTCTGTCATCTTCTATTTCAATAAATACCGGATCTTGCGATTTGCCAGCAATAATTAGCGCGTCATAGCCTGCCTTTTTCAGTTCAGGACCAAATGAACCACCGCAGTTAGAATCAAATATCGTCCCGGTTAAAGGGGACTTTGTGGACAGCGAGACTCTGCCTGATGCTGGCGTGGTGGTACCGGTCAACGGTCCTGCAGCAAATACAAGCAGATTAGCTGGTGAGAGTGCGTCAACTCTACCTGTGTCATAAACTATTTTCGCTCCGAGTCCTCGACCACCGATATATCCTCTAAGTAAAGAAGCATCAGGGGCAAATCTATCCACCTCGCCTTTTGAAAGGTCTATCCGAAGTATCTTATTTTTCCAGCCGTATACTGCCTTCATTTTCACTCCTCAGGTCAGGATGTTAGTGAGCAGTTATCTAACTAACCCAACAGCTTACTCATGCATCCTGCTATAAGTCCACCGATAGCATCATCCATGAAAACCCCCAATCGGCTCAACATCCCGGGTTTCCTCGTATCATAATAGAAGAAATTGAAAAGCGCCTTTTTACCACCGATATATTCCGCTATGTCAATCCCTATAAGCTCATCAGCGACGATACAGGCTGCATCGTTTTCTCCCGCTTCACCGGCTCGTCCTGTTCGTATCTCTTCCTCATCGGCATGCAATGCCGCTGCCAGCAGCAATGCCACATTCACATCCGAACATTCCTTCTTGATCGTTTCTCTTATTCGCGCTTTGAGTACTACTTCATCTGTAATATCGCCTTCCACCGGCACGTAGAGCTCCAGAGCCGTTGTTATCATGTCTTCTACCGATATCCCGCGCTCTTCCAGCCTTTCGAGTATCGGTCTATC
>JAENXH010000100.1 GCA_016649585.1 Methanosarcinales archaeon | reverse complement strand
TCTTATCTGCGTCTCTTCGCTTACATAAACGACAATTACTGTATCAAATCCCCCCTGCATCTCTGTCTCTATTAACAGTGGAACGTCAACGACAACGAGCGCATTTGGCTTGGATTCAATCTTCTTTATCGACTCTATCCGCTCTACGCACTTCCTTCTTACTTCTGGATGTATTATCTTCTCCAAAGCCGCTCGCTTCTTAACATCGCTGAACACTATCGCCCGCAGCTTCGTCCGGTCTATCGCTAAATCGTTTTTCAGGATACCGTCGCCGAAGAAACGCACGATCTCCCACCACGCCTTCGAGCACGGTACGACTGCCTCTCTGCTGAGCACGTCGCAATCTATTGCGTAAGCGCCGAGATTCGTAAACGTGCGTAACACGAGGCTCTTCCCGCTTGCCATTCCGCCGGTTATGCCTACGAGTCGCATATTCATTCAGATAGATAATAAAATTAATTTTAGTGTTGAAATATACTTAATCACGATTACGTGCGAGGGTCACGTCAACAACCGCAGCAAAAATTTTATGTAAATCTTCAAATCGCTTATCCTGACGTTCTCATCAGGTCCATGCGCATTGCTCTCGGTCCAACTACCAACGCCAAAAGCACAAACCGGCTGATGTGTCTTTTGAACCGCATAAGCAACATCTAACCCGCCCTGCACACCGATCGTCCCTTTAGATACGCCAAAAGCATCAGATGCTGCATCCTTCACACGATTTACCCATTCGTCATCCGGATCGGTAAGCATGGGCGGGAATCCTGGCTTAAGATACAGTTCCAAGTCTATTCCAAGCTTCGTTTTTATGGTCTCTACGGCATCTTCAAACTCTTTTATCACGTCTTCAATCGCCTCCTCTGGAATATACCGCCGGTCACCCCGCAAGGTGCAGCTTGAAGGGATAGCATTCTCCTTCACACCGCCGTTTATCATCGTAACGTTAAAAACCGGCTTTATGTGCTTCTGACCAGTTAGTTCTGTCATCTCGTGACTGCACGGTGCCTTCGATTCCCTGCGCCCAATATCCCTTTTCAGTTCCTCTAACTCGCGTATCACGATCGCCGCTTTTTCTATCGCATTCACACCCAGAAAAGGCATAGAGCTATGGCATGATCTTCCCTGTACCTTCATCTCCCAGTTCATCACACCATTCGTTGCCACACTTATACCCTCGTTATCGCCATCCATGCACAGTAAATAATCGCCCTGGAGTAGCCCTTCATCAGCAAAGAAGCACAAGCCAGAGTAAAGTCCTATCTCTTCATCCGTGGTTAACGCAACCCGCAGGTTATACGAACTCTCCAATCCCTGCTCATTCATGATGCTCAATGCAGTTAAAAGAGATGCAACGCTGCCTTTTGAATCCGCTACACCGCGCCCATATATCCTGTCATCCTTAATCACGGGCTCAAAAGGGGGCGTGCTCCAGCCCTCTCCTGCTGGAACAACGTCTAAATGCGTATAAATATCAACACTTTCCTTTGCACCATAATCTTTAGTGGCGAGGAGGTTCGCTCTCTCACCGCTCAACTCCCCGGTAGTCTTTTGCCGTGTTTCGTAAATATCCGCGGGCACATCTATTCTTTCGCATTTGAATCCGAAATTAGCTAATACTGGAATTAGCCACTCTACTATCTCTCCGTAATGCTCCCCCGGCGGCACAAAAGTCGGTATCCTGACCAATTCCGTGAGACAATCTATAAGATACTTCTGTGTCTCCTCGCTTTCTACTGTTTCTCCAACCTTCTTCTCGTCGCTCATCATCATATTCAACATACAAAACTCTTAAATACGCAGACTAAAATAGTAAGGGATATATGCAAGAGAAATTCAACTGCACGGTGATTGATTGGAACTATGCATACGACCTTTGTAAAGATGTAAGTGAGGAGATAAAGGCTGCGGGATTCAAGCCGGAGGTTGTAGTTGGAGTGTCAAGAGGTGGCTGGTATTTGGCTCGTGTGCTCTGCGATTTCTTTCTGCTTAAGGATTTGCTCAGTTTGAAGATGGACCACTGGGGGATAACAGCCACGATTACTGGTGATGCCACGCTGAAATACGGGTTTGATGACAAAGCACGGGAGATAATAAATGGGAAGCGAGTACTAATAGCCGATGATATAACTGACACGGGAGACAGCTTAAAGCTTGCAGTTGAGTATGTTAAATCCTTGGGAGCACTGGATGTAAAAACCGCAACGATGCAGCACAAAACTTCTTCCTCGTTCGTACCAGATTTCTACGGCGAGCTTATAAGCGATTGGAAATGGGTGGTATATCCGTGGAGCATTCATGAGGATGTGATGGAATTATTAGAGAAGATCATCGCGAAAGGCGGAAAATGGATGAGTCTGCATGACTTAAAGACTGCTATGAAGGAAGAGTTTGACTTTTATGTGCCTTACCATCTACTCAATGAAGTATTGGAGAATATGGCATTTCACGGTAAGATAAAAAGTAAAAAAGAAGGAGAGAAAGTGGTGTGGCTACTGCGCTGAACCACCTTCTTTCTCTGCAAATTGAGCTGATTGGTTGTGTCGCCTGCCTCTCCTCGTCTGTTTCTTTCTCTCTATTTTTTGAAGCCCCACCTATGACGACTCCAGAGGAATTATACCTCTTCTATCCCAAACGAATCCAGTAACACCTCTGGATTTATCTTTCCGCTTGTAAATGTCTTCCCGCTATTTATCTCGTTCACCGTAATCTCCGCAGGTGCGAACATGCCGGCATCTACTTTGAAGAAGTCGAATCCCGCTTCCTTAAATGTAACGTAGAACGGCTTTCCATAATCCTTTGAGGTCATTGAGGGCACGTTCTTCACATATCCCTTCAATTCATCCACATTCTCGTAATCCACGGTATAATACATGCGACCGCAGTATATGATGCAATCATTGGTCGAACCCATGCATTTCGTGTCGTCACCGACGACAGGCGAGATAGGTATGATGCCATGAGCATGTTTTATGCTGTTTATGTCAAACCCTAAAGATTCGAGCTTGTGAATGCCGGTTTCTACGCCCCGCGCTGATATTTGCACCGAGCCCGCAATAGAGGCTGTTGGCACAACCACGATATAAAGATCTTCTGGTTCCACCCTGCACGCCTTCGCTATTTCCGCCGTTACTTCTTCGTCTGGCATCGTGCTGCTTTCCAAAACCAATACTGCCTCATCTGCATCGTCCGCATAATTTATCTTCTCATACAGCTCTTTCGGATTGAGTGAAAGCGCGCGTGCCGGCCCAGAGCCCATACCAAAGAATTTCTTCACACTTATCCGCCATCCCGCAAATTGCGATGCCATACACGCGATTACCGGATGGTCTGTGGTGAGTTCTACCGCAGGCACAACCACTTTACCAAGGTCAAAACTGCTGAATTTTATATCCACAAGGTCCGCCATACATATCCTTGACACAAATAGCCCTGCTTCAAATCCTCCTGCTTCTTCTATGCCTGCATCTATGAGTGTCGCCCCATTACTTAACTCCGCTATACCTACCTGCAACTCATCCGCAAGTTCCATCATCTCATCAAATACGTCCAATCCATACTCATTTACGCTTATCATTATTCTTCCACCTTTGCTATTTTACAATGCTATGCCCCTATTTATAATGATGGGATTTTTTTTTATTGCTTATGCGTGAATATAAAATGCTATTTTTTGAGCATGGACTAAGGGTTGAAATGCTGAAAGAACTGGTTTACCCGGTTATTTTTCGGTCATCGTGGCAAACCGGAGATAAAATCCACGCTCTATTTAGGCATAAACTCAGAGTGATAAAAGCAAAGCATAACAGAGCTAAGAGATGCAAAAGAGCGGGAGCTAAGGAGTATGTATATATAGAAACGAATTGTCCGAAGAACCCCCATCTCAGGTTAAGGTAGATATACGTGAGGCGATAGGACGAATCAGAGAGCTCTTGTTATCGGAGTAGTATTACCTTTTTCCTCCGCCTCTCCCTCTTCTTACATTCCTCTATCCTTTCGTTAAGAAGATGCCGATCTACAAAAGCGAAATCGCCTTCCTCTTCTTCTTTTAACAGCAACGGTATTTCATCGGTGGAAAACGAGGGAATACCAAATTCAAGAAACTTATCAGCCGCGAAATGCGATAAATCTTTACTATATATTACCGCAGTAACACCCTTTTTCGCTAATAGTTCCGCTGTGCTTGCTCCTCCTCCACTGCCGTCCACAAGGAACACGATGTCGCCTTTGTTAAGTCCGTACTTCCTATCCATATCCAATATTGCATCATGACTGAAAGATTGTATCACTTTTATCCTTTTCCCACCTTTCACTTCTCTTTTTCCTTTAAGTCCCGCGATGACTTTCCTCAACTCCGCATTCTCATTCTCTATCGCTCTTACTTCCTCTACCAGTCGTTCTATCTCCGCGTCCCGCTTTCTTATCTCTTCTGATCTTCTTATCTCTCGCGTTCTTTCTGACCGCATAGAATCTAGTTTTCGCTTAAAACTTCTTACTTCACGCTCTTTTTCATTTAAACTCGCCTTTAAAGCTGTTGTGCGCTCCTCCAACAGCAGTATTCTCTCATCTTTACCTTTAAGAAGTCCGCGTAACCTGAGAATGATTTTACTTTCCTTCTCTTCACTACTCTTCTTCTCTTCCCGCCGCTTCTCTTCCGTAACCGACTTTTTATCCTCCCCCTGCGCACTGATTAATCGGTCTATAGCGGCACTTATGGACACTCCTTTAACCACCAATGCCTTCACCTCCTCTACGTCCACCCCTGGAGGCGTCTTCTTCTGCACCTGCGTAAATTTCTTCTTGTAGCGTTTAAGTGCATAAACGCAGGCCGCCAAAGCATCCCGCTCGTGTGCATTTTTGTATCCGTAGCCTTCGCCTTTCGTCAGAGCAATCTTTTCTTCCGTTGACAGCGATTCGTCCAACTCATGACCCAGAGCAGCAAACATACTGCTTATCTTCTTCACCATCGCAGGTGTTGGAGTTACGTCAGAAGCGACGATCAATGGTGTTCCATGTGATTCGATCCACGCTATAGCGTCTGAGATGGAGTAATTCTTTGCGCTGAACACTTCTATGGGCTTTCCGCTAAGATCTATGATGGCAAGTCCTACCGTCGTGCCCGGATCTATGCCAACGATGATGTGTTTTCGTCTTGTGTGTGGATATGCCATCTATCTACTTTTATCCGCTGCAGGCATATAAAATAAGCAGATGAGAGCTCATGGATAGTACTAAAATGGAAGAAAGGAGGGGATGAGGAAGAATGAAAGTAGGAATAATAGCAGATACACATGATAATCTCATAGCAATAAGTAAAGCGGTGGAGATTTTTAACGAAGAAAGCATCGAACTACTGATTCACGCTGGCGATTTTGTAGCACCATTTACATCTCAGTCGTTTAAAGAGCTCAAAGCGCCGATGATAGGGGTATTTGGCAATAATGACGGAGATAAGCTGCTTTTAAAGGCGCTTTACAAAGAGAATGGGGTTGGAGAGCTATATGAAGATCCGTATGAATTTGAATTCGCCACGAAGAAGTTTGTTGTAACTCACAAACCCCTGATAGTGAAACCGCTGGCCGCGCGTCGGGTAGGTATAATAGACTTGTTGCTAATTAAGGGCGATCTTCACTAAGAGACTTTTAAATTGGATATGCTCTGTGATATTAACT